>NZ_CP154625.1:926700-1235600 GCF_051148895.1 Terrisporobacter vanillatitrophus | reverse complement strand
GCAAATGGATTTACTGGGACATAATTTCTTTGTATTCAGAAATTTAGATTCTGAAGATATAAACATTGTTTATAAAAGACATGATGGTTATGGTTTAATTGAACAAATCTAATTATATAGTTTAAAAATATAATTTTCTTTTTAATATTATTAAATAAAAAATAGTCTATTAAATTATTTCTGAAAATAGCTTTGTATAGTAATTTTAGTTAAGGTAGAGAATGTCTATAGATTTGTGTAAATAGACTTATTTATTAATTGATATTACTGGAAATTACTTATTCCAGTAATATTTTTTTATTTGATTGGAATACTAATAATGGTATTTTATACATTTTTATTATGTGTCTAATTTAGGACAATATACACTAAATTTACCATTTTCAAAAAAATTTTAGATTGTATATTTTTTAGGAATTCTATCTTCAAATCTAATTGTTAGCTGCGCTAAAGTGGTAGCCCAATTTTGATTTGGAGATGTCCATTTTTCTATGATTTTCATAGTAGAAAGATACAGAGATTTTCTTAGTGACTCATCTGTAGGAAATACAGTTCTAACCTTTGTATATTTTCTTAGCTGTCTATTAAAACCTTCTAGTGAGTTTGTAGTATATATGATTCTTCTAATATCTTCAGAAAAATCGAAAAACGTTGCTAAATTAGGCCAATTATTATACCAAGAATCTATTACAACTGAATACTTGTTATACCATTTATCTTTTAAAATATCTAAATTTGCAAGCGCAGTTTCTTCATTGAATGCTCTATACACATTCTTTAAATCTTTCATAAATTCCTTTTGATCTTTTGATGCTATATATTTTAATGAATTTCTAATTTGATGTACTATGCAAGTTTGTATATTCACATCTGGATATACAGTTTTTATTGCTTCTGGAAGGCCTTTTAAACCATCCATGCAAGCTATTAATATATCATTTAAACCTCTATTTTTTAAATCATTACATACTGATAGCCAGAACTTTGCCCCTTCAGATTCACCTATCCAAATACCTAATATATCTTTTTTTCCTTTCATATCTAAGGCCATACAAATGTATGCAGCTTTAGATACTATTTTATTATCATCTCTTACTTTAAAATGCATAGCATCCATATATACTATAGGATAAATTTCATCAAGTGTTCTACTTTGCCATTCGGCGGCAGCCTCAACAACCTTATCTGTTATCTTAGAAATCATTGAAGGTGATACATCTATACCATATAGCTCTTCCATTTCAGATTGAATATCTCTCACACTCATTCCACAAGCATAAAGACCTATTATCTTTTTATCTAATTCATTACATACTGTTTCATATTTCTTAACAACCTTCGGTTCAAATTCTGATTTTCTATCTCTTGGAACATCTAATCCAATATCACCAAAACTACTACTTATTGTCTTTGAACTATATCCATTTCGATAATTTGTATCATTATTATCAGATCTTTCATATTTCTCTCTACCTAGATGTTCTTCCATTTCAGCCTCTAAAAGTTGTTGCATTACATCCTTGAATAGTTTTTGCATCAATCCATTTTTTCCAACGATGTCTTCCATTGTCTTACATTTTTTCACCTCTGCTTGATAATCAATATCTGGAATAATTATATCTTTCATTTTACAAACCTCCATAAATTTTAATATGAATATTATTCCAAACTTACCAATTTTAAATACTAAAAAAGTGTAGGTAAGTTTGTTTTTACACAAACCTATCTACACTCCCTTAAGGTATGGATAAAATAAGCCATACCTTAACTTTTTATATGCTATTAATTCTTCATTTCTTTTTCTAATATTTTATACTTCATATGTTTAAAATCCATTATTTACATATAAAATCTAACAAGGATTATTAAATTTACTTCAACTTATTAATAACATAATCCACATGCTTCATATCCCTTTGATTTAGCTTGCGATTCAGTCATTTTAATAGCTCCCTTCATTCCATGTGCATGTTCAGAAGAATGATATTTATTTGAACTTGAATTACCTCCATTTGCATATACAGTTTCATTTAAATTACTTTGATTTGTATTATTACTAGAGCTACTATTATTTGATAGAGTTCCTCCATTATTATATGTATTTACATCAAAACCTTTATCTGTAACATATCCATCAACTGACCATATATTTAGCTTTCTTGCCTTAGCTTTATCTTGAGCTTTATATAAAGTCTCTAGGTGTCTTCTTTGAGAATAAATATAGCCAACTCTTGCAAGTCCTTCTTCTACAATTTTTTCATTAAACATTTTCCAACTTTTATCTTCTTTGTTGTAAAACCATAAATAAGATAAATGTCTATCATACTTATCAGTTTTATCCCCCTCATCATATTCAATATATACCTTATCTCCTACTTGAAGTAATTCTTTAGCAAAATTTGACGCATCTATTGAATATGGTTGTGGGCCTACACCAGGCTTTACAGACTCTGGCGTATCTATTAATAATAATCTTAATGTAACTATTCCTCCAGAATCCTTCAATTTTACCTTCAGTGTGTCGCCATCAACAACTCGTTCTATAAAAGCTTCAGATGAGCTCTTTGGTACTGAACCATTATTTGGAGTGCTGTAATTATCATTTTTATCTTGAGTGGTGTTAGAATCAGTTATTGTACTTAAAGTTGTTGTACTACTAGAACATCCTACAAAGAATAATGATAAAGATAGCGCCCCCGCTAATAATAATGATTTAAATTTATTTGTCTTAAATTCCATCTGTCTCTCCTTATCATTTCTACATTATTTTACATTTTTTTAATCAATAATATAAGTATAACTTTTTTATGACAAATACTGAATAAGTTTTTGTCATAAATTTTCTTCCAAACTACAAAAGAGCCTAAAATAAATTAGGCTCTTTACACTCTTTTTTATTAAATTCATTAAATCTTTTTAATGTTTATCTTATTTAGAATAAAGTCTAATTCCAACCAACAAACATCCATCTATATAATCATAATGATTTTCATCTAAAAATTTAGTAATTTCATCACTCCCAGCTCCTGGTTGTATAACAGCACATTTAAATTTCTTCTTATTTTCCTTTAATAATTTTAATCCTGCAGGAGGATTAATACATAAATCAATTATATCAATTTCTTCATCAATATCATTGATAGACTTTAATTCTTTTCCAACAGAATATACTTTATAATTACTATTTATCAACTCCTGCTTTATCTTATAAGCATATTTTTCTTCATTTAATGTATCTCCCAACACTACAAAAGTATTATATTGCATTATTTCTTTTAAATCCATAATCGTCCTCCTAAGTTTTATTTAATCTATTATAATTAGTATTATTCATTTCAGTTTATATATAAATAATAATTGAAAATATAATTATACTTTTTTAAAGAAAAAGCCATATGGATATAAAGCCATATGGATATAAATCCATATGACTTAATTTCTAACTATTTTTTAATATTCTATTTCTTATTAGCTCCATACGATTATCAAGATCAGCGCTAATCTCAGCACATTCTACTAAATTTTTAGCCAGTATATCTGCTTCTTCTTGAGGTATATCCTTTTTATAACGTAACTTATGTTCCAAGCTTGCCCAGAAATCCATGGCTATAGTTCTTAACTGAACCTCTACCTTCATGTTTTTCTTTTCATTTTCTAAGAAAATTGGCACCTCTATAATTAAATGCAAACTTCTATATCCACTCTCTTTTGGATTTTTTATATAATCTTTAACTTCTACTAAAGTTATATCATCTTGTTGTAATAAGCATTCTGCAAGTAAATATATATCTTCTGGAAAAGAACAAATTACTCTTATACCTGCAATATCGTTTATATTTTCCTCTATTGATTCAAGAGAAAATGGGTATCCTTTACGCTTTAATTTTTTAACTATTCCCTCTGGCGACTTTAGTCTAGATTTTATTGTTTCTATTGGATTTCTATCATATTGAAGGGAAAATTGTTCGTTTAAAACTTTAAATTTTGTTTCCACTTCCATAATCGCACAACGATAATAAGACATAAGCTGATTAAGAGGCATCATGTTACGTTGAAATAAATCTATAATATTATCATCAATTAATCCCTTTATAAAATGGTCTCTTATTTGCTCTTTTATCATTCACAGGTTCTCCTTTTATTACAAAATTACTTTATCATGCTACTAAGCTTTATTATATTGTATAATTTTTAATTTTACATTAATAAACTCATTTACCTTTCATACGTAATTATAATATCACAAATACCTAATATATTACATAAGTAAGTTAATTAATAATATTCCTATTTAAGTATTGCATTTATACTGAAAAATGGAATTCATCTGAAATACAGATAAATTTTATTTCTCTTATTAATCAAAAAAATATCTCAAAATTAAAAATAATTTCAAGATATCTTCTCATTAATTTGTACTTAGCCATAATTCAGCTTATATATTTAAATATAAAAATTTTATTTTTTATTCATTTTATTGTTTATATGATCAACTATTGCTGCTATTGCATTATCTCCAGATACGTTTGCAGCTGTTCCGAAACTATCTTGAGTTAAATATAATGCAATCATTAAACTTGCAAGACCACCATCAGATGGTATTCCTATCATTGGTAAAAATGGTAATGCACTCATTATAGCTCCACCTGGTGCTCCTGGTGCTGCAACCATAGCTATACCTAACATTAATATAAATGGCAACATTACTCCAAATCCAAAATCCATATTATTCATCATTAATACTCCTACTGCAAATGATGTAACTGATATTATTGATCCTGATAAGTGAATTGTTGCACATAATGGCACACAGAATTCTCTGATTTCTTTACTTATCCCATTATTTTTTGCACATTCAACGTTAACTGGTATAGTAGCTGCAGATGATTGTGTTCCTATTGCTGTTAAATAGGCTGGTATTTGATTTTTCAACATTTTAAATGGATTTTTTCCAGATATTGCTCCTGCCACTGTAAATTGTATTACTAAGTATATTAAATGCATTGGTATTACTATAAGGAATACTTTCCAAAATATTCCTAATATTGACCAAACTTGTCCTGCATAAGTTATATTTGCAAAAGTTCCTGCAATATATATTGGTAATAGTGGTATTATCACTGTTGATAAAGTTTTTGTTATAATCTCTTGAAACTCTTGGAATACTTTATGTAAAGTTTCACCTCTTCCATTATTTCTAAGTGCTGATATACCAAGACCCACTGTAAATGCAAAAACTATTGCTGCTGTCACATCCACCATTGGTAATAATGGTATGGTGAAAAATGGAGATAACATACCTGCTTCTGGATTACCTATTTGCGATGCTACCCTTGAATCAATAAATGCTGGAAATATTGTTGATGCTACTAAAAAGGCTGCTGTACCTGCTATTATTGTAGATCCATACGCTATTCCTGTTGTTATCCCTAGTAATTTTCCTGCACCTGTTGCCAAATCAGCTATACCTGCTGTTACAAATCCTATTATTATAAATGGTATTACAAATTTTAAAAATGCTGAAAATAAAGTACTTGCAGTAACTAATACTCTAACTAAAGCTCCTGGAGCATAACTACCTAATAAAATACCTACAATAATACCTAAAATAAGTTTAGGAACTAATCCTATTTTTTTCTTCATAACTATATTGTCCTCCTTAGATGTTATTTATTGTGTCGTGTTTAATTATAATAACTTTTTCTTTTTCATTTTCACCCTATAATAATCTGATTTCATTTATTAGTCTAAACTACTCTAAGTAAAATTATTAGTAAAATTTTAACTTTAAATTTAAATTTTTATATAAAGTTATACTTCTAATAGATATATTAAATTGAACTTAATTTTTCTATATTTCTTAATAAAAAATAGCTGTTACAAAACATAATCAGCTATTTTTGGGGTTACATATTTACCATTTTCCAAGTATCATAAATATTTTTATTATATTGTTCTTCATTATCTATTATAGGAAGATTTATTATGGTTTTTCCACTGTCGTCGCATCTTAAAAAACCTCTTTTTAAATCGTCCACACTTAACTTCATTTTATATATATCATTTTTGAAAAATTCTGGTCTCATCAAATATACAGCAGCAGTAACATCCCAATTATACGTACCATTTATTCCAAATGTTTCAAAATTATAATCAAACCAATAATCCACACTATTTTTTATATAAGGTACTATAGGATTTGAATAATCACTTAATTCTCTTTCATAGTCTTCTCTAGTAACAAGAACTTTTAGACAGTTGTTACCTGTAATTACAGAAACATTTTTACCCTTTGTTAAAACTGTATACGTTGCTATTGGATCACAAGAAAAATTTAACTCATCCATTTGTCTTTTAGCAAATATTAGTGGCTCAGTTATTCCTCCCATTAAGACTATTTCTTTAACTTTTTCAAAGAAAGTATTATCTTTTAGATAAGCTCCATAAAGATTAGTCAAAGATCCTGTTGCTAGTATAGACAATTGACCTGCATATTCATTTGCCATTTTCACTAAATAATCACTTGCTTTATTATCTAAATCTTTTGGATTCTTTCCACCTTCAAGAATAGGTAAATTATCAACTTTTAATTCTTTTATCATCTTTAAAGTATTTGGATAAACTACTTCCATCTTATTATTTCCGTAAGTAGTAGTTACTCCTAATAAATTTACATCTTTATTTCCCAGTAAATATATTAATGTAAGTCCATCATCCACATCACAATCTGGTACTCCATAAGTATTGTCACAGTCAAATATTATATTTTTCATAATTAATCCTCTTTTATTCAAATTTGAAGAAAGAAACTTCCTCTTCTCTTATTTTTATTCCCACTTTATTATTTATTTTTATATAATTATTACTTAAGATTTTAGCACTAGATTTCACTAATATTTTTTTATTATTATTACTTAAAATAACATCTATGAAATCTCCTATATATGTAATTTCGCTAATTTCATAACTTTCTTTCTTTTCATCTATTTCTATACTTGACGGTCTAACCATAATTTCATACTTACCATCTTTTTTATCACAATTAAATTGAAAGTCATCACATTTAAAAATATTACTTTCAACCTTTCCTACAAAATAATTGTTTTTACCAAAATAATCAGCCACTTTCTTAGAAATTGGTTCAGTGTAAATATTATAAGGTTTATCATACTGAATTATATCACCGTGCATCATAAGACCTATTCTATCCGAAAGTTGTAATGCCTCATTTTTATCATGAGTAACTAATATCATGGTCATATTATTTTCTCTTTGAAGTTTTTTTACAAGTTGTCCCATTTCAAGTCGTAGTTTTTCATCTAAACCAGAAAATGGCTCATCAAGAAGCAATATGTTTGGATTTGCAGCAAGTGCTCTAGCAAGGGCCACCCTTTGCATCTGTCCTCCTGATAATTCTTTTATTTTTCTATTTTCAAATCCTTCTAACTGAACATCTTTAAGTAATTTGCTAACAACTTCTTTTTGCTTTTGTTTATTTACTTTATTTAAATTCATAGCAAAGGCAATATTTTTTTCCACTGATAAATGAGGAAATAATCTTAAATCTTGAAAAACTATTACTGTTCCTCTTTTTTCAGGAGATATATTTTGAATTTCATTTCCAAATAAAATAATTTTTCCTTCTTGTAAGTCATTTAATCCTGCTATGGTTTTTAGCAACGTACTTTTCCCACAGCCAGAAGGTCCTAAAAGAGAAATAAATTCTCCACTATTTATATTTAAATTTATATTATGAAGAATTTCATTTTCCCCTATATTTACTTTTAAATTTTCTAATTTTAAACTCATTTATTTCACCTATCTTCTACACACCATAAAAGCTTCTGCTTATAGTTTTATTAATTTTAGAAACTGCCACTTGGAAAATGCTAAATATTATTATTGTTATACCTAAAAATACTAAAGAGTATGTGGATGCCATATTTCTATCTCCTCCTGATAGGTATGGAAACATTACAATAGCAAAGGTTTTAACTTTGCCTCCACCTATTAGCAATGTTAAAAAATACTGACTGAAAGATATTATATATGACATACTAAGTGATGATAAAATTACTGGAGACAAAATAGGCAAAGTTATTTTAGTAAAAGCTTGAAATTGTGTAGCTCCAAGAACTTGAGCTTGCTCTTCAAGTTTGTTACCTATGGCCATAGTTCCATCCATTAAGAGTCTTGTTGCATAAGGTAGAGAATAAATTAAGTGAACAATAATTACTCCTAAAATACTATTACTCAATCCCCACTTTATAAACTTTACATGTATTCCCATAGCAAACACTGTTGATGGTATTAAAAATGGCAATAAAGTTAAAAAATAAATTTGTTTTTTAAATTTGAAATTATAAAAAACAAAGGCTCTAGCAGTCATAAGACCAATTATAACTGACAATATGGCAACTACAAAAGAAAGTAATATACTCGATGTAAACAGTTGAATCATTTCGCTTTTTCGGCAAAAAATCTCATTTATTGCTCTTAAAGAACAAGTCTGTGGTAGTAAATCAGGCCAAGCCCATCTTTCTGCAAATGACCATATTATCAAATTTATTATAGGCAAAATTATACATATGCTCATAAAAATCAATACAATCTTATTAATTTTATTATCTTTCACCTTATCACCTACTTTTCTTTCATTGATGGTATATTATTTTTTATTAGATTGTAATAAATAATTGCAGCTATTAAAGAAATCATAATTATTATTCCATTTAATGCCATAGAATATGGTCTATTCTGTAAATTTGGATGTATATATTGAATATAAGAAAGGACAGGCAAAGCTTTAGGTAATGTAGGTCCTAGCAATTGTGGTATTTCATAAGCTCCCAATGAAAATACAAATATGATTAAAAACCCACTTAATATAGTATTTTTACATAAAGGTAGCGTTACTTTTTTAAATGTTTTATACTTACTAGCTCCCAAATTTATAGCAGCTTCTCCCAAACTATCATTAATATTTGACATAATAGATAATACAAAATAAATTATAAAAGGTATCTCCTTCCATAAATAAGCTAACATTATTCCTATTCCGTATTTATCATAAATTAAATTAACACACTCATCTTGCATAGAAATAAATCCAATGTATGATAAAAATCTAGCCATAAGTCCACTCTTCGAAAAAATATTTAGTATAAAAATAGCCACAACTATATGTGGAACTACAATAGGTATCTCAATTAATTTTTCATAAAACCATTTTGTTTTTTTGTTCATTACTATTATTACACAAATTAATGTGCCAAACACAACAGAAAACATTGATGATGCAAAAGCTATATATAAACTAAACATAATTGAAGACTTCATCTGTGGTAACGAAAGTACTTCTAAGTAGTATTTTAATGTGGGCTTCTCTAAACCAAAAGTAGGAATCACCCCAAAACTTTGGGTGATTCCATTAATAAGCCCTATTACAAATATTATTAGAAGTAATATTTGTGGTATTAATAATATATAAGGCGTATATTTCTTTTTCATTATTTTCCAACAACCTCTTCTAACCATATTTCTTCAATTATTGTAACTAAACCAGCTGGCATTTCAGGAAGTCTTTTTGATAATAATTCATCTTGAGGTATTGTACCTTTTCCTATATCAACTTTATCAAATTCTGCTTTTTCTTCCTTACTTAACTTATTATTATCAACTACAGGTATAGTTTTTAACTTTTCAAGTCTTGATGCTTGTATTTCTGCACTTATCATTTCATTTATAGCTATCATTGCTCCAGCTTTATTTCCACTATTTTTAGCTATGGCCATATAATTTGTATTACCTATAGTTCCTTTATCAAATAAGAAAGTTTTTGTAGTATCAGTGTAACTTCCATTTTCTATTCCTTTAGCAACTGCATAAGCTGTATAAGTCATATTCATTACTACTTCATTATCTTTAAACATATTATCTAATTGAGTTGAATCTGCTGGGAAAGATTTACCTTCATTCCATAAATATTTGTTTAATTCAACTAGGTAATCAAGAGCTGGTTGTATTGCTTTTTTAACAGTTTCTTTATCCTCTTTCATATCTTGGAATTGTTCATATCCACATATATCATATATTACATTACGAACAAAAGCACTTCCTGTAAAATCAGGTAGAGCTGGATATGTAACCTTACCTTTGTTTGATTTAGCAAACTCTAATAATTCTTCTGTACTACTTGGTACATTTTTTGTAACTGCACTATCATGCATAAATACTAACTGTGCTTTTCCATAAGGTGCTTCGTATCCTTCAGTTGGGAATCCAAAATCATTTTTATTTTCATCTGCATCTAAATCAAGGTATTTTTCTGCATTTGGAAGTTTCTCTAAAAATGATCCATAAAGCATGTTATTTTCTTTAGCCGACTTAAAGTTTTCACCATTTATCCATATCATGTCTATACTTCCATCTTCTTTACCAGCTTGCATTTCACCCGATAACTGACTAAGTACTTGATCTATATCCATTGGAACTCTTTCCATTGCTATATCGTATTTTTCTTTCATTTTGGGCGCGAAAACATTATCTAACCAAGCATTTAACTCTTCGTCTCCACCCCATCCATAAAATGTAACTGTACTACCTTTAGCTTCTTCTAATATTTCTTCCCATTTCATATTATCTACATTTGTAGCAGTATTATTGCTTTTTCCACAAGCAACCATTGATAACATTATAATTGCACTCATTAAAATTGATATAATTTTTTTCATATCTTCACTCCTTTATCTTATAATTAAATAGTCTATTTTTTATTTTCTAAATTTAAACATAGCTCTATTAAACAAAGATTTCATACCTAAAGGTACTTCTTCTTCTACATTTAACACTAGTGGAAGTATATGATAAGAATTTGAAAATCCTTTTCGTCTAAAGTTTCCAACACAAGATGCACAATAAGTAAACAGTTTTTCTTCTCCTGCTGAAGATACTGATTTTGCAAATTTTGTTGATATTTCATTTTCTTTAGAGCTGGCACATCCTCCCAAACCACAACACTGGGTATCTTTAAATGAATTTTTAATTTCTCCTTCTAAAAAAGGTTTTATTGTATTAAAAAATAATTTTTCTTCTCTATCTGGACATGGATAGTAAATAGGAATAGTTTCAATCTTTATACTTTGTCCTAAATTAAGTTCTTTTAATTTTTCATAAATAGTTATTATCTTTATATCTAACTTCTCGTTTAAAAAATAATAACAATTTGGACACACTACTATAATTTCTTCAATATTCTCTTCATTTATTTTATTTCTTAAAGATTGTAAATTTTTATTTGCATCATATTCTAAACCTAACTCTTCTATTGGCTTTTGACAACAGTCAAAAATAACACCAATATCATACTTTTTAAGTTCATTCATTAAGAATTTTCCTGTTTTAGGGAAAAATGATACAAAATTACATCCTGGAAATAACACTGATTTTTTATTTGAATTTTTGTAGTTAGCAAAAATATAAGGATTTTTTTCTTTTAAAAGCATATTATAATCCTTATCTATTATAGAATCACTATTATTTTTAACATTTTCTTTTCTCATACTTAAAGCCATTTCTTTTCCATCAATATCCTTAGGACAAACAGCTTTACACTTTCCACAAAGAAAACAATGATAAGCCAAATCTTCTCTTTTTGAAAAGCCTTCCAGATCCATATTATATTTTTTTAAAAAATCACAATTTTTAGTACATAATTTACAATGAATACAGTTTTGTGCTTTATTTTTCATTATTTATTACCTCTTTACTGCTTCCCAAATATTTTCTTTGAATAAATATTCCTATAAACGTTACAATTATAGCTAAAACTCCTGCTATTATAAAGTAACTACATTTATTATCACATGCTGTAAATCCAGCAGAACCTATGGTAAATAAAGATACTCCTGGAAACATAAAAATAAATGTATAAATCGTATATTTCCAAAATCCTATATCTGTTATTCCATAAGCAAAATTTTGCAAGTTATAGGGAAATATAGGAACCATTCTAGTAATCATTAAAATTATTAAGTCACTTTTATCATTATCAGAAAATAGAAGTTTTTTCAACATTTCATTTTTTTCAAGCATGGGCTTTATCATATCTTTCAAGAAAAATCTACCTACTAAAAATGCCATGGCCGCGCCTAGGGTTGTAGCTATTAAGCAAGCAAATATGCCTATAACTGGTCCAAATAAAATTCCTGCAAAAACTGCAAAAGTTACTCCTGGAATTGCAAGTACAACACATCCTATAATAGTAAAAATTATATAAATACTTATGGCAAGTAATATATTATCCTTTACCATTTGTTTTATAAAATCTAAATTTTTAGTATCACTTATATAATCTGACCATCCATAATGATTATTTAATAAAACTATAACTACAATTATAGTTATAAATAAACTTGCTTTTATAATATTGTTTTTATTCATACTTTTCTCCAATCATAAATTATTTCTTAAAGGAATAATTATCTAGAAAATTAGTTATTATATTCTTTTCTATCTGAAAGTAATATTAATAACAAACCTAAAATTAAAATAATCGACAATATCATATTTATTTTAGAAAATGGTACTCTAGTCATATTAATACCTTCTCTAATAATCGATGCTGGTACAACTTGTAGCCTTTTAAATCCATATATAAAATTACCATAAATAAAACAAATAGCAATATTTATTATAGTAAATTTAAAATTCAATTGTAAATCCTTTTTTCTTAAGTAAGCCGTAAGTATTACAGTTAATACTCCAAAAGCAATAAATAAAATATATCCTACATTAACTCTCATTTCAAGCCATTCACTTTTAAAGCATGTTATTGCAAATACTAATGCCCATAGAAAAGTATTATACATAATTTTTAAATATTTCATATAACCACCCTACTTTTATTTTTCTTTTAAAACGCCGTTTTCCATGCAATAAGTTTTGTTTGTATAGTCTAAAAACTCTAAATCATGTGTGCTTATTAATACAGCTTTATTTTCTTTACTAATACTTTTAAGCAATCCCATTACAATATGAGAGTTTTCTAAATCTAAATTACTAGTTGGTTCATCTGCTATTATTATGTCTGGATCATTTATTAAAGCTCTAATAATGGATACCCTTCGAAGTTCTCCACCAGATAAGCTACTAGGGTATTCATTTTCCATACCATCTAATCCCACTTTTTTTAATAAATTTAATGCCCTATCATGAACATCTTCATTTTTATCTGATAAATAATATGGCATACATAGATTGTCTATTATTGTAAAATTAGATAACAAGTTTTGACCTTGTGTGATATATCCTATCTTCTCATTCCTAAGTACTGATAATTGATCTTCACTCATAGAAGTTATATTATTACTGTCTATTAATATCTCTCCATGACTTGGCTTACATAATCCCGTTAACAAATGAAACAAGGTGCTTTTTCCAGATCCTGATCTACCAATAATACCAATAAAATCACCTCTAGAAACAGATAAGTTTACGTTGTCAACTGCTTTAAAAATTTCATTTCTTCGCCTATATTCTTTTACTAATTTTTTTCCTTCTAAAATCATTATTCATTCTCCCTTATAAGTATATCAGTATCTTCTCTGCTAATTTTATATACACTTATAATTGATGCTATTAATCCTGTAAATATGGAAATAGCTAAACACATAATTCCTATTCTCAATGTTTCTATGTTAAATGTATTTAAATAAGGTATATCCATACTCATACTTATTAAATTTTTAAACAATGTAATTAGCGTTAATGAGCATAAAACTCCAATTATAGATCCTATAGTTGTAATGATTAATCCCTCTAACATAATCATTAAAGAAATTTGTTTTTTCTTAGCTCCAATAGTATATAATATACCTATTTCTTTTTTTCTTTCATTTATAGTAATTATGAAAATACATATTATTGCCATGGCTGTAACTATAAACAATAAAACTGAAAAAACTGTGCTATATACACTAAATTGTTTAACTTTATTAATAATTCCACTAAATAAAGAATTTGATGTGTATGCAGTAATGTTTTCCTCATCAAATGTTGTATTTATATCAAATGCTAATCTTTCATTTGAGTATTCATCATTTACATCTAATAATACCATTGATATGGTGTTTTCCATATTATTTAGTTTTAAATTATCATTTGCAGTTTTAGAGTTTTTCAATTCATATGCAGTCTCATAACTCATAAAGACTGTGTTATCATTGCCAGTTCCTGTTTTATCTAGTTTGTCAACTACATTAAATTTAGTATTGTAAAAAGTAATAATATCACCTGGTTTTGATGCTACATTATGTCCTACAACAACTTCTCCTTTTTTCAAATTGATATTTCCTTCTTTTAACCAAGGTTTAATAACAAAATCTGTATCTGGATCAAATGCAATTAGTTGAACTGGTGCATCGCAACAAGTTGCTTCCATTGTTTGAATATAAAATTGTGTTGACATTTTATCTATATTTTTAATACTACTTAACTTATCTGTCCATTCTCTATCAAAATACATAGTACTTGGTTCACCCATAAATAGTGATTGCTCAAGCTCTTTTGAATATTCATTTGGAATAACAATAACATCTGCACCCATTCTTTGTGTAACATTTTCTATTCCATTTCTCATTGAACTCATTAAAAATGTACTTGTGAATAAAGAAAAGGATTGTATTATAACAAATAGAACTAAAAATAAACTTCTTACTTTTTTATGTTTTAAATTATTTAAAGATATTGACACAATTTTTTTCTTCTTGCTTCTATTTTTCATAATTATTTATTTCCTTCGATTTTTTTTCTTAAATATATAATATTTATTATAGAAACAATAATTAAAACTCCACAGATCAAATATATTGAAGGAAATTCTACTGTTAAACATGGCATAGTGTCTTTTTTACATCCACCTATTAAAAATTTTGGTATAGCTATAGAATACATACCTATAAAAATACTCATTAAAGATATTCCAAGATTTATTCCTTTTGATTTTATCAACATATAACAAATCCCTACTATAATAAGTAAAATTCCTATACCTAGAATTGCTTGAGTTGACCACCAACATTTCATAGGACGATCCGGTTTAAATCCACATCCAACAAAAATATATTTTGGTCCAAGGAACATTAAAAGCCCCGTTATTATATAAAATATTGACATTCCTACTCTATTTTTCATTTTTTATCTCCTCATTTGTTCTATGTCTTTAAATAAGAATATCTCAAAGTGAAACTATAACACCTTGAGATATAATAATATTATTATTTTTGCTATGGTTTATAAAATTACTCAGCTATACGGAAAGTTACCCAAACCTTAGTTCCGTCTTCTGGTAATACACTTTCATCACCAAACCATTGAACTTCCTTATTTTGTGATGTTCCTGTAGCATAAGCCGCATCACTAGTTATACCAGTTGCACAACTGTCTAAACAAAGTACACACCCAGTATTATTAGTTTTAGCACTTCCTAAATTTCCACCAAAACGTAAATCCATTTTTCTTTCATCACTTGATTTTATTATATCTTCAAATGGTATTTCTTTGTCTTGCCCTTCCCAAGTAACAACTGCTTCTAATTTTTCTCCCTCTACAGCTGTTCCTTCAGCTGAAGATGAAGCCTTCATATCTTGAGCAGTTAAATTATCACCTGGTTTAGCACCTATATCTAATAAAGCTTGATGGAATTCTTTTTCATCAGCTAATCCACGAAGTACTGATTTTTCTCCATTTGATCCGTCTTTAAATACTACTCCATGACGAGTTGATTCTGTGAAATATTTTCCATTTACTTCCGCTAACATTTTCACTTCATTATTTTCTACTATTAATGTTTTTTCATCTGAAGTTCCCTCTTTAGATTTTGAACAAGCTGTCATAGCAAACATTAATGTACCAACAGCTAATAAAGATATCATTTTTTTCATTTTCATATTTTATATCCCCCATAGTTTTATTTTTATTTATTAAATAGACAGTACTATTTAAAATTCTTTAATTATCTTTTTTTAATTTCCTTTGTCTATCACTATATACTTGTTTCATTAAGAAAATTAATATTGTTAGAGCAAATAATATTAATAATCCTGTTACTAATAACCTAGCACCACCAGTTAACATCCCTCCAACATAAGAGTAAACTATTGTTGCAGGTAATTGACCTAATCCAGTAGCAATAAAGAATCCCCAGAATCCCATACCAGTTAATCCTGCTGCATAGCTTACAATATCAAATGACATAAATGGTAAAAGTCTAGCAATTAATATACTTTGTTTTCCATATTTAGTAAAAAAAGTATCTACTTGTTCTATTCCTCTTTTGCTAGTTAATTTTATAGCCACATCACGACCTAATATTCTAGCAATAAAGAAACAAACTGCAGCTCCTACCATTGCACTTGACCATGATAATATAGCCCCTTGCCACCAACCAAATAAGTTAGCGTTTGCAAAAGTAATAAGAAAAGCTGGAAGAGGCGCAGCTATAGATTGAAATATCATTAACATAAATGATACTAATGCTGCATAAGGACCATAAGATTCAACAAAGTCTCCTACTTTTGTAAAATCTCCTGATTTAAACATAAAAGCAATATTATCAATTGTTGTTTTTATAGATGGAACTAAAAAATAACTTAGTATACTTATAAATAATAGAATTATAATTGCTATTTTTCCATAAACATTACTTTTTTTATTTTCCATAATTCGACCTCCTTGTATAATTTTTTACATTCGTAAATTCATTCTATCATGTGATTTAATTTAAGTCTAATTATAGTTTTCTATATAACTTCCATTTTATAGTTTTTTTCTATAACTAAGAAATTTGTAATTTTGATTTTATAAAAATTCATTTTTACTATTTTGGCTACCACATAGATCTTTCTCCTTTAGACAACTTTATTGTTCAAAATAAATAAAATAAGCATGCTAATATTAGCATGCCTAAATAACACTTTTATAAATTTTTATTTTTAAAGTATCGATTTTCTATCATATCTAAGAAATCCTTTGATAAATAATCATCCAATTTTTTAGCTGTGAACTCATTTCTTATTAATTTATTAGGATCTTTATATTGAACCCAAGCCATAGCACACCAAGTAATTCCCCTTAAACAGGTTATTGGAATATATAAATTTAGTCTATCTTTTATGTCATTTGTATTAAATCTATTTCCAACAACTTTTATATATTCTTCAGTAAATTTTTCAATTTCTTCCTGTGATAAAATAACATCTGTTTTCCAAAATGTAGTTGTTGGTGCTAGAAAATGCCCTAAATCTTGTGCCGGTTCTCCTAATATTGGTTTTTCCCAATCTATTATATAGTTATTATTATTTTCACCATTTATTAAAAAGTTACTTGAATTTAGCTCCGTATTAATAATGCATCTTCGTCCCTTATACTCTCCTGTACTTTTTATCATTCTTTGCCCTAAGTTTAACATTCTTTTTATTTGTTTTTTCTTTTCTTTATCTACAAAAGGACTATTATAATAAGTTTGAACCATAGTTTCACATTCATCAATTATTGCTTGTAATGGATTTTTAGGACATAATAAATGTGAATTTTCTTCTAATACTACACTATGAATATCTCCTAAGCAACTGGCTGCTATATATAAATCTTTTCTATAATCTAAAGGAACACCTTGTAAGAAATTCATAACTAAAACACCATAATCAAGATGTTTTTTACTTCCATCAACATATATTGGTATTGGTGTTCTTTTACTTTCTTTTAATTGTAATAATGATTTGTACTCATATTCAATCTGATCACTTAAGTCCATTTGACTTGCTGTGTTTACCCGAAAAATCAAATTATCTTTTGTTACTGGATGAGTAAATAAGTAATTTATATTGTATTCACCTTGTGCAAGTAACTGAAAATCAATTTTACTATCTTTAGGAATATTTAATTCTTCTAAAAATTCTTGTTTCTTTACATACTCTTCTAAACCGTTAATTGTAAACATTGTCTTTCATACTCCTCAATAACTTCAATAATATATTTTGATGTGTGCATATTTTCACTTATATTTTCTTTTTTTATTTCATTGTAAAAGTGAACTAAATCTTCTTTTTCATCTATATCAATATTTTTATTAGTTAAATCATAAGTTAAATTTGAATTTTTTATTGATGCTACAGTATCATCTAATACATTTCCATAACCATATTGAACATTTTCAAATACTGCTTTAGTAGGATTTTTCATTCCTACTAGATAATATCCCTTATCTACTGTTGGTCCTAAAACAATATCTTTATCTTTCAAAATTTTAAAAGCCTTTTTTAAGTCATCTTCTTTTAAGAAAGGTATGTCACTTCCTATTAATATACACGAGTTATATTTTTTCCCTAAAACATAGTCTATTGCATTATACATCTTTTCCCCTAAATCATTTCCTTCTTGTATTTTATACTTAAATTTATGACCAAATATATTTTTCAGAATATTATTCTTATCTTCCGGTGTATAAAATATAAAAATATCTCTTTTCAATTTTTCACAAGTATATTTAATATCTTTTAAAAAGTTTTTGTGAATCTCCGCACATTGATCTTTTGTAAGAAAACTTTGTAGCCTTGTTTTTGTTTTCCCTGGTATGGGAACTCTTGTAAAAATAATAATTGCCTCTCTCATTTCATCACCTAATGTCTCTATATTCTTTGTTAATTTCATTTATATCTCTTCCACACAAGTATTGAAGTTGTAGTTTTTGCATTTGAGTCATAGTCTTAAATATACCTTTGTCCAAAAATCTTCTAGCTGAAGTTGTTATTTGGCTATCTATTTGTTTAAAATAATATTTCTTTCTTTTTAACTTTAAAGATAATTCTAAATCTTCCATTATAGGTAAATTAGGCATTCCACCCATTTCTTCAAATAGTTCTTTTGTTATAAATATTCCTTGATCCCCAAATGCTATTTTTCTTAGTTTTACTCTTAAGTTAGACATATAACCACAAATCTTCATCCATATTATTTCATTATCAAATTTTAATTTTAAACAACCTAATTTACAACCTTTATTTATTTCATCTTGAATTTTAATAATTACATCTTCTTCTATTAGGCTATCACAGTGAAGGAAAAATAGCACATCCCCATTTGATACATTACTTCCATAATTCATTTGATTTGCTCTTCCCTTAGGGCAATTTACCACAGTAAAAGTACTATATATTAAATCTTTCGTTTTATCACTACTTCCTCCATCACAAAATATAACTTCAAAACTTCCTTTTAACTTAGCTAAATTATCTTGAAGTTTTATAATATTTTTTTCTTCATTATAAATTGGAATTATTATTGAAATCATGTTTCCATCCTTGTTATTTTCCTAAATTTAAACATCTTTTATCTAATCTAATTTTCTTATTGTAAAATCATTCACATTATCATTCCACCACTCATTAAACGTTTGAACTAATTCTTTCTTTTTTATAATTAACTTATTACCCTTTTATTAATTTTAATTATACCTTCTTTTTTAATAATTCATCAATACAATAATCCTCAATAAAAAATCCCACTGACATTATATCAATGAGATTTCAAAGTGACCCATCTGGGACTCGAACCCAGGACCCCCTGATTAAGAGTCAGGTGCTCTACCAACTAAGCTAATGAGCCATAAATATTTAACTACATGTCAATTGTATCTAACATTATAAGAAAAATCTACCCTTAACTAATTATTTTATCATTGAATTTTTCCATATAATTTTTTTAATATAATTTTCATCTATTTATAAATATAATCAAAAGACGGCAACTGCTATCTTTTGATTATGTACTAATTTTTAATATTACTCATATTTACATAGTTATTACTTTATTAACTTTGTCTAGTTGTTTTTTATCTAACGGCTTACTTGACCAATAATTAGCAAGTAATGCCCCTGACACAGCATGATATGTACTAGATACCACACCTGGGATTGCAGTCATTGGTGAGAAATGTGTCATTGCTAAAGATGTGGCAAGACCACCATTTTGTAGACCTACTTCTATTGCCATAGTTCTTCTTTTCGCCTCTTCTAAACCTATTTTCTTAGCTACTAAATATCCTAAGAAATAACCTATGCTATTGTGCATCATTACTGCTACTAATATAAGCCATCCTGAAGTAAGTAATGAGTCTACATTTTTTCCTACTATTGATCCTATTATTAAAACTAAGCAAACTGTAGATAAAAGTGGAACTAATTTTGTACCCTCCTCAACAAATCTCGGTAAAAATCTATTACACAATAATCCTAAAACTATAGGAACTAATACAACTTTTAATATTGATATAAACATTGATGTTAATGAAACTTCTATATTACTTCCTCCTAATAGAAGTGTTAATGCTGGAGTTAAAAATGGAGCTAAAAGTGTTGATATAGAAGTTAGTGTTACTGATAAGGCTACATCACCCTTTGCCATAAATGCCATTACATTTGACGATGCACCTCCTGGACAACATCCTACTAATATTAATCCTACTGCCAGTTCTGTTGGTAAATTTAATATTTTAGATACTAAAAATGCCACCAAAGGCATTACAGTAAATTGTGCTAAAGACCCACTAAGAACATCTTTTGGTCTTGTGAGTACAAGCCTAAAATCTTCTAATCTTAATGTCATTCCCATTCCAAACATTATTATCCCTAACCATGTATTTACATGAGGCGCTGCAAATTCAAATGTATTTGGTCTAAATACTGATAGACCTGCAAAAGCTAATACTATAAAAGCCATATATTTTGATGCAAAATTACTTAGTTTTTCTAAAGTTTTCATAATTATTTTTCCCCCTAATTTTTCTTTAATATTATTTTTCTTTAATTCAATTTCATTTATGTCTACTCTAATATGACTAATATCAATATCCATTTGAACCATCACCTCTCTTTTACTTAACGGATTTACTTATACTTAAAGCTAAAGTAAATCATCGAAACTATTATTTTAGTATTTTTTAAATAAAAAAACTTTCGTCCTATAAGCAGATTTACTCATACTTATAAGGACGAAAGTTTAACTTTCGCGGTACCACCTTATTTATAGCTAAAATTAAAATATAGCTATATCTCTCTTCAAGTCGGATTTACATCTTAACTCTAGCCATATAACGCTGGCATACGTCTACACTTACTAAATAAATTTCACTGTAGAAGCTTTGGAGTGATCATTATATACATTAGTTAATATCTAACTCTCACCATACGTTAGTTCTCTGTATTTAACACCACTGTATTTTTATCTCCGTCATCGCTTTTTATTCTTTTTTAATACTAATTATAGTAATACATTTTTTTTAATATATCAACTGTTTTTCAGAATTTTCTTAAAATTATTTTTGCAACATAAGTTCAATTTGTTAAGCATATTTAAAATTAAACTTTACTTTCTATACAAGTTGCTTTTGTTGTTGTAATAAAGTTGCCTTATTTTTATCAAATATACTACTAACAACAAAAGTTGAACAGGTTACTAGCAACATTAAATAACCTATATCACCAAATATTGTTTTTAATTGAGGAAAAACTATCCAAGCACTAGCAACCATTACAGATGATATAATTGTAATAAATCCAGAATTTTTCCCTGCAAACTTGGGACACCAAATTCCTGCTATTACAACGATAGCAATTCCTATGGTCATAGATAACGAAACTTTCATAGCACTCAAGATTGTTCCCAACTGTGATGATAGTATATATGTTAATCCACCTACTACTAAAATTATTATTTTATTTACCAAATATGATTTATCTTTCATTTTTTCTCCATATTTTGTTTTAAAAAACACATCATGACTTACTGTAGTCGCACATCCTATTAGCATAGAGCATGCTGTTGACATATCTGCTGCCCAAAGTCCAGACAATGTAAGTCCTGCTATAACTGGTGATAATGATAAGATTATTTTTGGTAGTGCAAGAGTTGCTTCTACTCCTGGAATTAAGGCTTTTGACGCAATTCCAAGCATTGCACACATAAATCCTATTGGTATCATTATCAAGGCACCTATTCTAAATCCATTTATTGCACTTTTATCATCTTTTGAAGTTAAACCTATTTGAATAACTCCTTGAAGTGAGTTAGTTGTACCACACATAACTATAATCCAGGCTATTATTGATGCTACACCCATTCCTGAAGTCAAACTCATATAAGGAACTTCTGGAGTGTTCATTGCCATAGACTTAGCAGCTTCCCATCCACCTTTATTAAATAAAACTACAACAGAAGATACTATTACACCAATGTATATTAATGATATGTTTAGTATATTACTTACACTTGCAGATCCCATTCCACCTACAAACCCTACTAACATGAATATTAAAAAAGAAAAGAATATGGCACTTTTCATAGTAAAAATATCTGGCAATAAGCTGGCAAGTATTGACCCACCTGCTATATATTGAAGTGCTATAATTGTACATTGAATCAATATCATAGCTAAGGTCATTATTATACCTGTTTTTTCATCATAAATAGATTCAACCAGTTTTGTAATTGTACTATAACCAGCTTTTCTGAATTTTTTCACGATAAAAGTACTAGCAATAACTGCACCAAATGCCCAAGCTACATTATACCAACCTGCAGAAAGTCCGACAACGAAGGCATTTTCTGCTATTCCTATGGTAGATGCTCCACCTATGGCAAGACCAGATATAGTTACAGCTGTAATTAAAGTATTATTTTTGCCTTTATATAATAAGAAATCTTCTTTATTTTCTTTTGATTTTTTTGAAATTACTACACTTATTCCAAGTAATAAAACAACATATAAAATCACAATAATCAATGGTATATTCATAATATTTTCCCCCTAATTTATTTAATCTTCTTCTAATAAAGGAACTACATTTCCTCCATATGGAATTACATATACATCTTTATTTTTGAAATTAATTTTATTTAATAAGTCTTCAATATTATTTGAAGCTGTTATTTTCATATCTTTTACCACATCTGGATCTATTGAGCTTAGCATATAAACATTACATTTTGCTATGGCTTCGCAGGCAGCATAGAATATATATCCTCCTATGGTAAAGCTTACTCTAAGTTCTTCATCTAAAACTCCTCTTTTTAATGGATCAATCCAGTTAAAGAAATCCGGTGCTCCCCCTCCTTCAATGCACTCAGCTAGTAAAATTAATGTTCCTCCTTTTTTTACAGCTCTAGTGGCATTAAATAAGGATTTTGTTGACTGATATAAGTTAATATCCTTTGGATATCCTCCACAGCTAGCTATTACTATATCTGCTTCTTTTTTTATTGGCAATCCATATGCATCATCCACATATTTACAGCTTTTTAACCATGCATCATGAAAATCACCACATATTAATTTGCTATGTTTAGATGATGAATTTACAACTATATTTATTCCAAAAGCTACATCTATAAATTTTGCAGCTTCATTCATATCTTCGTTTATTGGATTATGAGTTAAAAGTCTAGCTCCAACTAATGGATCTGATCTTTTTTCTGTTTTACTTAAACTTTGAATATGATTTTGTTTTATTGTCTGTCTTCCAGCCACCCCAGGTATTACACTTTTTCTACCTCCACCAAATCCTGCCATTATATGATGAACTGTGCCTGTTATCATTATTACTTTTCTTCCTACAACTAAAGGATTTACATAAACTTCAGTTCCTGAAGGAGTAGTTCCAACATTTATTAAGTCATGTGCATCGCAGTCATGGTTCACAACTTTAACCTTATCATAAACTGATTTTGAAGCTAATTTACAAAGTTCTTCTTCACTTTGCTTTCTATGGCTTCCAAGGGCCACTACCACTACTATGTTTTCATATTTGACTTTTAATTCTTGTGTTAAATAATTTACCAACTGCTCACATATTAAATCTTGCCTTTGCCAAAATCGTGTTAAGTCACTAATCACTATGGTTACTTTATCATCTTCATCTATAATTTCATTTAAAGGTTTTGAGTTTACCACTTCTGTAGTTATTCCTTTTATAAAAGCTTCTTTTAAATCTTTTATTTCATCCATAGATTTTTCATTTAAAATATTTACTGATTTTGATCCTTCTAAGTTAATTCTTATTTTTTCTTTTCCATATTTCATTTCTACTGTATTCATATTTTCCCTCCAAATATTTGTATTTTGTGCATTATATAAGCAACAGAATATTCTGTAATTTCTTCTTAAGGTTACTCTACCTTTTTATTGTTCTTGCAATTAAAAAAAGCTCTCGTCCTTAAAAGGACGAGAGCTTATCTCGCGTTACCACCTTAGTTTATAAACAACTCACATTGCTTACCTTAATAGGTACTCCTTGGAATACCCTAACACTATAACGTGTGTTATCACGTCACATCCTACCAAGCTACGCCCTTCAGTGTGAAGCTCAAAGATGAATTCATAATCAACTTAGTTTGCACCTCTCATCAACCGGTTACTTTCTGTTTACCTCATATAATTATTACTAATTCTTATCATCGCTTTTATTTTCCATATTTTTGTAATTTATATTTTAAATAATAGCTATATTATTCACCTTTGTCAACACATTTTTTTAATTTTATTAATCTATTTATTTCTTGCTAAATTCAAATTATCCATAACATTTTCTTCATCATTTGCTGTTACTTTATTTTTTTCCACTAAACTTATTACTATAAAAGTAATTCCACTAACCACTATCATCCAGTATCCTATATCTTTGAATATATCATGAAGTGCTGGTAATACTAACCATCCTCCTGCAGCAAATACTGAAGATAATATGGTAAAAAATCCTGCATTCTTACTTGAAAACTTAGGAAACCAAAGACCCGCAACTACTATTATGGAAGTTCCTATTGCCATGGATAAGCATACTTTCATGGAACTTAATATGGTACCAAGCTGTGATGATAATATATAAGTTAAAATTCCTACTACTAATATTATTATTTTATTTATCATAAATGATTTATCTTTTAATTTATTTCCTGCTTTAGTTTTAAAAAATACGTCATGACTAACTGTAGTGGAACATCCTATTAGCATAGAGCATGCTGTTGACATATCTGCAGCCCATAGTGCTGATAAAGTAAGTCCCGCCATAACTGGTGGTAAACTCATTATTATCATTGGAAGAGCCTGCGTTGCTTCCACATTAGGAATTAATGCTTTAGATGCTATACCAAGCATAGCACATATAAACCCTATTGGTATCATTAAAAGCGCTCCTATTCTAAAACCATTTACTGCACTTTTATCATCTTTAGATGTTAGACCTATTTGTATAACTCCTTGTACTGAGTTTGTATTTCCACACATAACTATCATCCATGCTATAATTGCTGGAATCCCCATCCCTGAGGTTAAACTCATATATGGTACGTCTGGCGTTGATGCAGCCATAATCTTAGCAGCCTCCCATCCACCTTGATTAAATAAAACTAATACTGCTGATGTTATTACACCTATATAAATTAAAGAAATATTTAATATATTACTTATACTTGCAGATCCCATTCCTCCCACAAATCCTACTAACATAAATATTAAGAAAGAAAAGAATGTGGCCGTTTTCATATCAAATACATCTGGTAATAAACTAGATAATATTGACCCACCTGCTATATATTGAAGTGCTATAATTGTACATTGAATTATTATCATTGCTACGGTCATCATTACTCCTGCTTTTTCATCATATACGGACTGAATTAATTTTGTAACTGTACTAAAGCCTGATTTTCTTAGTTTTTTTACAATGGTAAAACTAGCTATTATTGCACCAAATGCCCACGCCACGTTGTACCATCCTGCTGACAAACCAACAGAAAATGCATTTTCTGCTATACCTATAGTAGATGCTCCACCTATTGCCACACCTGCTATTGTAACAGCTGTAATCATTGTACTATTTTTATTTTTATATAATAAAAAATCATCCCCTCCATCTTTTTTAGATTTTCTAGATACAACAACACTAATTCCAAGTAACATTATCACGTATAAAATAACAATTATTAATGGTATATTCATTATAATCTCCTCCTTTTAATAAAATTTAATAAAATAATTTTTAATTTTTTTGTATATTGTATTTTAACAAAGGTTGCAACTACTTTATTAAAATACCCTTACCATGATTTCAATACTTTTTTTTCAAAATATTCTGTATTTTAAGCTTAAAATTTATCATATACTTCTTTGTGGCTTATCCAAGAATTAAAAAAAGCCCTCGTCCCCAAAAGGACGAGAGCTTATCTCGCGTTACCACCTTAATTTATAAGTAATTTACATTACTTACCTCTACAAGTACTCCTTAGAATACTCTGTCACTATAACGTGTGAATACGTCACATCCTACCAAGCTTAGCTCTTCAGTGTGAAGCTCAAAGATGTATTCATAATTAAACAAGTATGCACCTCTCATCAACCGGTAACTTTCTGTATACATTTCTTTTAATTACTACTTATTCTTATCATCGCTTTTGTTTTTTAGTTTGATTTAATAGTAGTTTTATTTTTTAATCTTGTCAACTACTTTTTTATAATTTATTTACTTAAATTTTATATTAATAACTAATAGTAATAAAAAGAACTTAGCATTTTTAGTACTAAGTTCTTTTTTGCATTAACTTTATTTTATTGTAACAATTCAAAGTATCCTGATGGATGGAACAAGTATATTGATCCATTATCTTTATCTACTAAGTAAGCTAAATCAGTTTCTATATTTGGTAAAAATACATATCCTCTTATCCCTTTTTCCTGCATTACTTCAAAAGTATTTTCATCACCTTGGTATGTATAAGTAAAGTCAACTTTTTCAACTTCTTTTAAATATTTATTTAAAACTGCTTCAGCCTGTGATTTTGTCATTCCTGTTTTAACTTCTTCTTTTTCTTTATCATCTTTTACTACTGTATTATTAACTTGTTTAGTAGATTCTTCTTTTTTACTTTCTACTCTTACTTTTGCAGGCTTTTTATTTTCTGAAACTGTAGTTTCAGCTTTTACTGATGTATTAGTTTCTTCCTTTTGTATTGTTTTGTCTTCATTATTTTTTACAACTTTAGTTTTTACAGTATTTGTAGCTTGTTCAACTTTTACTGGTTTTACATTTTTTTGTTTGTTGTTTTGTGAGATTGCGTTTGTAATTGGAGTTATTAATAATGCTCCTATTAATAATAATGTTATTGCTATAATTCCTTTTTTCATCTTTCAACACTTCCTCGTGATATATTTTAATATTTATTAACTTTTATCTTTTTTCTTTTATTTATACTATTATAATATCATTACCCCTTGAAAAATTACAGTTACATACCTGTTACTTTCTATTACAAAATAGTAACATAGGTAATTACAAATTGTTACCAAATTTCAATATTATGTAAAATTAACTCCTTTTATGTAGTCAACTTGATATTTTTGTTAATACTTTATACAACAAAGTTTTTCAATTTAAAAACAGAGTCCTTTGTTGAACTCTGTTTATTGTTAAAATAAACTTTTTTATTCTTTATTTAACTTTATATAAGCTTCTAAACCTGCTTTTAAAAGTATAGCTGCCTTAGATAAATCCTTAGTATTTAGAATATAGGCTAATCTTATTTCATCAACCCCAAGACCAGATGTTTGATAAAATCCTTCAGCTGGACAAGGCATTACAGTTTCTCCCTCTTTATCAAAGTCACTTAATAACCATTTAGTGAAATCATCTGCATTTTTTACTGGTAATTTTGCAACTATATAAAAAGCACCACTTGGCTTTTTACAAATAATACCCGGTATTTTTATAAGTTCATTGTAAAGTACATCTCTTCTTTTTCTGTATTCTTCCTTAACTTCTTTTAAATAAGAATTATCCGTCTTGTAAAGTTCTATAGCTCCTATTTGCTCTAAAGTTGGCACAGATAATCTAGCTTGACATAACTTAAGTATACCTTCCATAAAAGGCTTATTTTTTGACGCTAATGATCCTATTCTTGCTCCACAGGCACTATAACGTTTTGATACAGAATCTACAATTATTACTCTATCCTTTACTCTTTCAATAGTACCTATACTAGTGTATTCACCATCATAAACAAACTCCCTATAAACCTCATCAGCTATAATCCATAAATTATGTTCAAATGCTATATCTGCAATCATTTCTAATTCTTCTCTTGTATAAACTACACCTGTTGGATTTCCTGGATTTGAAAATAGTATAGCTTTAGTTTTATCATTAATTTTTGACACTATTTCATTTTTATTAGGCAAGTGAAATCCATTTTCAGCTAAAGTAGTAATGGGGTTAATATTCACACCTACAGATTTTGAGAAATTAAAATAATTTGAGTAAAAAGGCTCAGGAACTAATACATTATCACCTTCATCGCAAATAGTAAGTATTGTAAATAATAAGGCTTCACTACCACCATTTGTAATTAAGATCTCATCATTTTTAAAATCTAAATTATAATTTATATAATACTTTCTTATAGCTTCTATAAGCTCTGGTAAACCTTCTGATAAAGCATATTCTAAAACTTCACCTTTATATTCTCTTATAGCCTGAAAAAAACCTTCTGGTGTTATTATATCTGGCTGACCTATATTTAGATGATATACTTTTTTACATTGATTTTTTGCTTTTTCTGCAAAAGTTAATAATTCCATTATAGTTGATGGTGGAACTGATTGTATTCTTTTTGAAATATTCATAAATTATCCTCCTAACTTACTTCTTCAAACTTAGAATTTCCATATAACGCAAATAATATTTTGTAAATAATGATATAAATTTAAAAAAAGCTAAGAATATGTAATTTACACATTCTTAGCTTTTTTTATAAATTTTTTTCAAATTTTTCTATGTTCATTTCTAAGTTATTTATTATAAATTCAATACAGTTATTATCAAAAGGAGATATTAAATTCCCAGTTTTAACTATTTGTATAAAAGACTGCGTTCCCCCAACTTTACAAATTTTCAAATAATCTTCCCATCCCTGTTGTCTGTTCTCTTCCATCTTTTTAAGGAATTGGAATGCACAAATTTGTGCTAATACATAGTCAATATAATAAAACGGATCTTTAAATATATGTCCTTGCTTAAAGAACCAACATCCTTTTTCTAATATTTTATTCTCTTCATAATCTCTATGTGGTAGATATTTCTTCTCTAAATTGCGCCATACTGTTTTTCTTTCATCCTTACTCATATTAGGATTATTATAAACAATATGCTGGAACTCATCTACTACAACTCCATAAGGCAAGAATTTTATAGCTGAACATAAGTGAGCAAATTTATATTTGTCAGTATCTTCTTTAAAAAAGATATTCATCCAAGGATAAGTTATAAACTCCATACTCATGGAATGAATTTCACAACTATCTAAAGTAGGAAAGTTTATTTCTTGCATATCTATGTATCTAGACATAAATAATTGGAATGCATGCCCTGCCTCATGGGTTAATACATCCATATCTTCACTAGTTCCATTAAAATTAGAGAAAATAAATGGAGCTTTATAATCTGGAATATAAGTACAATAACCTCCAGCAGATTTATTATGTTTAGTTTCTAAATCCATAAGATTATTTTCCAACATAAAATCAAAAAACTCTTTTGTTTCTTTTGATAACTCATTATACATTTTTATTCCATTTTCGATTATATAAGCTGAGTCACCTTTAATTATAGGATTTCCATCTAAAAATTCTAAATTCTCATCAATATAAGTTAATTTATCTAAATTTAATCTTTTAGCTTGTTTTTCATATAACTTATTACAAAGAGGCACTATGTGTTCTAATACTTGTTTTCTTAAATTAATTACCATTTCTGGATTGTAATCTGTTCTGTACATTCTTATATAGCCTAATTCTGTAAAGTTACTGAAACCTAGCTTTTTAGCTATTTCATGTCTTATTTTTACTAAGTTATCATAAATTTCATCAAATTCTTCTTCATGTATTTCAAAGTAGTTATAATAAGCTTTAGATGATTCTTCTCTAACTTTTCTATCTTGAGATAACATATATTTGTAAAGACCAGATAGATTTAGCTCTTCTTTATTAAAGTTAATTTTTGCTGAAGCTAATAACTTTGTATATCTAGACATTAATTTATTCTCTTCTTGTAATTGTGGTATTATTTCTGGTGAAAAAGATTTTAAAGAGTATTCGCATATTTTATAAAATTGTTGACTAAAATCATTTATTATATTTTCTTTAAATTTAGAATTAACAATAGCATTATAAAAATCCGAATTTAATTCTGTATAAAGTGGACCATGCTCATCCCAATAATCTGTCTCCTTTTCATAAAATTCATCTGCCGTATTTATACTATTTCTTATTGAAGCTATAGTTGACATGGTTTCAATGTGTTTTCTAATATTGTTTAATTCCATTATGTACCCATGTTGATTTTTGTAATGGTCAGCAGATTTTATTTTATTTACTAAATCTAAAAATGATTTTTTTATTTTTTCATAATTAGGTCTTTCATATTTGTAATCTTGAAATTTCATTTTTGCCTCCTAAATTTTATAATAAATATAATTTATCATATCCAATATTATTTTGCCAATTACTACATCTTTACCTCGTAATTTTTCTAGCTAAAGTAGCTGTCCAAATACCAACCATAGTAACCCCTAACAACATCTCCACACATGAAAATAAAACACTATATCCTATTGGAAATATATCTCCATATCCCACTGTTGTAAATGTGACTAAGCTAAAATAAAAACAATCTATGAGATCCATATACATTAGTTTTCTCGGTAAATAAGATAATATGTTTAAATTATAATGGATTATTCTTTCATTAACACAAAGACCGGAAAACATATATATTATAGAAAATATTAATACAATTTCTAAAGATGATATAAGAGCAAATGTTGGTCTTTCACCATATCCACAAGTATAATAAAAAATATTTGATTTTAATTTTTCCAGTCCTTTTAAATATTTTCTTTCTGCACTTTTAGCAAGATAATAATATTCTCCAGAATAATTAAATAATCTATTTTTTTCAAATACTGCTGATATGCTTTTATATGCTTTAAATATATTCTCATAAGAACCTTTATTCTTTTTATTTAACTTTAATAAATCAATAAATGTATTTTCATCTACCTTACTTGTAAATTCATCTTCAAAAGTCAGTATATTTATATCAGTTCTTATAATTTTCATAGATTTCAAATCACAATCAGAAAAAATCATATTTTCGATAAAGCATTTATTGAAAATACTATTTCTAAGACTACTTAAAGAAAATTTAACTTCTGTAAATTTAGTAAATTCAAAAACCATATTTTTCATATTAGTGTTATAAAAATTACAACTTTTTAATTCACAATTATCTTTAAATAATGCTATAAGTTTTTCTTCATCTTCAAAATTACAGTGACAAAAATCCACATTATAAAATGTACAATTTTTAAATTCACTTCCCAAAAAGGTACAGTTTTCGAATTTAATATTATTAAAATTACATGCAACAAATTTATTATAATCTATATTTTTATTAGATATACTTTTGTATATATGTTTAGAGTCAAGGCTTTGTGTTCCTATAGTTTTGTTTTGAATATGAGTAAATGGATATTTTACTTCATTAATATTTAGAATTTCTTTATTCTCACCATATATTTCACTTATCTTATATTTACTATCACTCCTATAACTTGATTTTTTTATATTTATTTTTTCATTGCTTTTTATAAGTCTTTCTTCCAATTCTATATTTATTATTTTCCTGTTCTTATCAAAATCATAGATTCGCATAATATCACCTTAATTTAAGTATTTAATATATATATTGATTTTTATTTTTTAAAATCCTTTATTGTTAAATATTTTTGTTTTTCATTTTGTAATAATATAAAAAATTTTTTAATATGTATTATATATAAAAATTTACTCCTTTAGAAAATTGGAGGGATATTATGAAAAAGGAAAATAAAATTTTAGAGGATAAATTGCCAAAAAATTGTTGTACTTTTTGCTCTCATTTAAGTTTAGAAGGTCCTGATGAAAACTTTAGATATTATATAAAATGTGTAATTAATAATAAAATACCAAGACCAACAGACTGTTGCCAGTTTTTTGATCAGGAACAAACTAACTTGACAACTTGTGATTTAGATTATTTATATTTAGACTTTTTAGAAACTAGCCTTAGAATTAAATATGAAGATTATATTAACTCATTATATTGGCAATTGTTTAAAGAGAATATACTTAAAAAATACAACTATACCTGCTCTATTTGCAATAGTATAGAAAATGTAGATGTATATCATATAAATAAAAAATTAGGCCGAGAAACAGATGAAGATGTGGTTGTTTTATGTAACAAATGTTTTCCAAATAATAAAAAGTAATTGTATAAAATAATACAACTTACATATATTATTTTTAATATAGTTTGTTAAGGAGGTCTAAAAATTGGATACCAGTTTAAGATGTGATGCAACTAGATGTATACATAACAATGATAATCATTGTTATGCTGGAAGAATAAATATTGATGGTTTTCTTGCAGATGATATTGATGACACTTACTGTTCTACTTTTAAAGAAAAGGATTATCAGCAGTTTACTAGTTCGATTTACGGTGAAAATAAGTTAGATCCTACTACTATACAAAATATAAAATGTGATGCAATAAAATGCTCCTACAACGATAATAAGTACTGTACAGCAAAAAAAATAAAAATAAATAGTGGTAATGCTAGCTGTGATATGTTTGTTGAAAAATAAATATTTAATATAGAAATTTTTAAATAAAAATACAAGCTACCTAATAGTAGCTTCTATTTTTATTCTTCATCAACTTCCATACAAGTTTCAACTTCAATATTATTTTTATTTTTTAAATATTTTATACTTTCAATAACACTTTCATGAGTTAGTGATTTAGAATCAATATGGCTTATTTTAAAAGCAATTTGTATAGCATAACCTAATCCAAATCCACTTATTATTGTCCCAATTCCTACACTTCCTCCTAAAAGCCAACCTACTGCTAATGCTGTTAATTCTATAATTGTTCTTATTGTACCTACAGATTTTGATGATCGTTTATTTATGGCTAACATTAAACCATCTCTAGGACCACTACCAAGAGCTGGCTTTAAGTATAGTACAGTAGCTATTGCAGCCAAAATTATTCCTATTAACATCATAATAATTCCTATAAATAAATTATTTGCATAAGGTATTATATTAAAACCTTCAAATATATCTAAAAAAGTACCTATAAGAAATACATTTCCTAAAGTAGCAAATCCAATTCCTTCACCCATAAATGCATCAATTATTATAATTATAACTCCTACTCCTATGGATATTTGCCCCATAGTAAGACCTGTTTTTAATGATATACCTTGATGAAGCACATCCCATGGACTTAGCCCAATATTTGCATGTATCATTACTACTATAGCTAGACCATATATTATAAATCCCAATAATAATCTGGCTGTAACTCTAATTATTTTATTCATGATATCATTCCCTCCTATCAATTAATCATATCAAATTAATGTAAACAATAGTAATTTAATTTTAAAATTAAATATAAAAATTCATTTCATAAAAAAGACATATCAAAAGATATGTCTAAGGTACATGTTTTATTACACTTCACAATTTTCCAGTTGTATTATGTAATCATTACAATGTTTGCATATGATTATGCTCACTATATAACTATCATCAACAAGATTTGCTCTAGATAGCTTGTTAAATGATTTTCCTTGGTAATCTTTCTCTATAGTACTTATAACATATTTACCTTCTTTAGTATAAATATAAAAATGATACTCTAAAAATGGAAAGAATTTTTCTTTCTCTTTTATGCCTTTTAAACACTTAGGACATGCTTCTATATAAAACTCTTCACCAAATATTATTTCTTCTGGAGAATTATTTAGCAACTCTATAATCGTATCATTATCAATATTTTTAACTGGTTTATCATCATCGTTGATTAATTCATCAAAACTTTCATCATTTAATATATATTCTTTTTCATCATAAGTAAATTTAAACATTTAGTCACCTCTTTTATTTTATAGACTTAAAATAGCATTAATCTTATTATAATATGAAATAATTAAATATCAAGACTATATACTAAAAAATGTCAATAAGTTTTCTTATTGACATTTTAATTATTTATGCAATTTCAGATTTAAAAGGTGTTGGGTCTTTAAAAGCTTCCCTATATTCATCGTCAGTTATATAACCTTGCTCATACATATGCTTTAAAACGACTTTCTGCCTTCTTTTTGCTTCATCATGTTGCATGTATTTTGCTGGGTTATTTGTAATTCCTGCTAGCATAGCACATTCCCCTAAATTTAAATCTCTCACATCTTTTCCAAAGTAAGTTTTTGCTGCATCTGCCACACCGTAACTTGCTTTTCCAAAGTATATATTATTTAAATAAACAGATAAGATTTCATCTTTTGTCATTATTTTATTTATTTGCATTGCATTATACATATCTCTAATTTTACGTTTTAGAGTTCTCTCTTCACTTGTTAATAAGTTTTTTGATACTTGCATATCAATGGTACTTCCACCTTGTGTTGAATCTGATAAAATATTGTTAACAACAGATCTAGATAAGGACCTAAAATCAACGCCTTTATGTTTATAAAATCGCTTATCTTCTGTGGCAACAATAGCATGTTTTAAATCATCAGGTATTTCATTGACTGGAACAATATTTTGAGATACATAACTATTGTAAATTAAATCTTTAGTCACATTAGGAGTTCCCTTAAGTGAAACAGCTACTAATATAGAGGCAAATATACTTCCTATAAATGTTAACATTAGCAAAACAGTTAAACATTTTTTTATAAGATTATTTCTTTTATGTCTTTTTTTATCTCTTTTCTTATAGAATAATTCTTTTTCTAATTCAAAATTTTCATCTATATCTTTTCTATCAACTCTGTTGATTTCTTGTTTATTTTTAGTACTAACTGCATTATGCTTGCTTTTATTTGAATTATTAGAACTAATTTTTTTTCGTCTTATTTTGTTATCACTACTATCATAATCGATCATATATACCTCCTTACTTGTTAAATTAATTATACATTGTAAATTAAAATAAATCAAAGTACAAAATTGTAATATTACATTGTATCAAATGTAAGGTATAAATGATTAATATATTGAAAAAGATCTATATTTGTAGTATTGTTTAATCTTTTATTGTTGATATATTAGAGGTTTATTATTTTTATAATTTTTTCTTTTTTATCATCACTTAAATTATCAAAAACTAACTTAAGTGGTGTATTTTTTTTCTCTAATACTACTCCTATTTTTATTTCTTTATGTTCTCCACTAGCTAATGTTCCTATAAATCCTAAATATTTATTTTTGGTTTGTATAAATGTTTGTAACTTTTTATTATCTTGATAAACAAAATAATTAATATTAGATAATTCTACATTATCTAGTCCAGTATTAGTTATATCCATGGTAATAATAGAATAAGATTCATAGACTTCATCTAAACAAATTACACTATTTACTGTTTCCACATTTGTTATTTCAATTTTAATATTTTTATCATTAACATTGTTTACATATAATGAACTTTGAAAATGATTATTTTTATTAATAGAATAAGATGCATTATTAAAAGCAAATACTACTAATATCATCAATATGTAAATTATTAGCTCTTTTTTCATGATATTCCTCCTTATTAAAGGTATTTTAACCAATACTTAGAAATGTATTAATATATTTCTAAATATCTATTTGACATTTGAAACATATCATTAATTTTCATAAAAAATATTATTTTCTTTCAAAAACACTTGCATATTTTGTCGAATTTTGTATATTATAAATATACAGTTATTTCCCCAATAACTGATTACTCCCCAAATAAAATATATTCCCTAATAAACCCCTTTTTATAATATATTTTAATAAAAAACCCTACTTGAACGGATTAAAGTAGGGTTTTTTCATTTTCCTTTATAATTTTTCTTATTACTCTATATCCTTGAGCCTTACTTTCTACTTCCATCTTACTTTTAGTATCTTTTATAATATTCGATTCAATTGACCATATTTTATCCTCTCGTTTTAATATGATATAATTATCATCTTTTATCCATGTAAAATAATCCTTGCTTCTTTTATCATATCTCCAATCAAGATTTTCATTAATTTTTGATAAATCATTTAAAATATTTAATATATCTTCATATCTATCTTCTCTACTTACTTGTAAACATTTTTCTATAACTTCAATTAAAGATTTTGGTATATGTGGTAAATACTTTTTTCTTACAGGAAACTTTCCCTTTGATATGGCTATTTTTAAGTCATTGAGATTTTTATATCTCTTAAGTTGATTATTATATTCCTCATTTCCATTGCACATCCTATATAAAGTAGTTCCAACTTGATAAACATCAATACTACCATCTACAGTTGATGTAAAACACTGCTCTGGAGCTATATGCTTATAGTAAACATTTTTCAACTTACCACATCCATGAATATCAAGTTTTATAGAAGATCCAAAATCACTAAGTATAGCTTGATTATTATCATCTATGAGAATATTATTTGGTTTTATATCACAATGAATTATATTATTATCATGTATATAATAAAGAGCTGAAAGAAAATCTAAAGAGTATTTTATAATTTCTCTTACTGTTAAACTTCTAGAATCCAATATATGATTTAAAGATCCTTTTTCATAATAAGGCATTGTTATATAAATATACTCCTCATCATAAGTTGCATAATTAATTTTTATAATATTAGGATGATTTAATAAAGATATCTTTTTAGATTCTTCAAAATATTTATCATATTCTTTTAATTTCTTCTTATCTATTTGCTTTAATATCATTTCACAGTTAAGTTGCCTATCTTCAACTATATACAAAGCTGAATTCACACCTTCTGAATTAATCTTTTGTAATATTTTTAAGTTTAATTTCGGACTTATTTCCATAGCATTACTCCTTTACTTGAGAATAATTCTTCTAGAACTCCTTCCATCTTAACTGCATCTACTATTTCCACTCCTATATCACTATCTACCTCTAAACAATATGATTCTATATTATATTGATTAATAATTGTGCTTATTATTTTTTTTATATAATATAATTTATCACCCATGTTAAAGGAAATAGGCAATATAATTTCATCATCTTTAATTTTCCTCTTATCACTTTGGTCATAGTAAACTATGTAAAACTTAACTTTATCTGTATAAATATTTACATAAATGTGATTCATACTTAATCCCCCTATTATTCCTACTAATATATACTATGAATCTATACTTTTATTGAACACAAAATTTACATATAAAAAAGAGCTATAGATTTTGTACTGAGACCCAAAAGTTGGACTTTATACTGGAGTGATGTTTCATTCCAGTATTTTTATTTTATGCAGCTTTTAATTCATATTTCATTCTATAATTTACTGGACTATTCCAGTTTAATTTTTCCTTAATTCTTTCATTATTATAATAGTTAATATATTTTTTTATTGCTATTTCTAACTCTTCAAAACTTCTATAGATTTTTCCATAATACATTTCTTGTTTAATTATGCCAAAGAAATTTTCCATGGGAGAATTATCAAGGCATGTTCCTTTTCGAGACATACTTTGAAATATTTTATTATCTTTAAGTATATTTGTATACTGCTTCATTTGATATATCCATCCTTGATCTGAATGAAAAGTTCTTCGATAAGGACAGTCACTTGTAATAATAATAGCTTCATCCAAAGCATAATTTACAGACTTGAAATCTGGCCTTTCTGATAAACTATATGATAAAATTTCACCATTAAACATGTCTAAAAATGGATCTAAATATGCTTTTTTTATAGTTAATCTACCGTTTTTATTAGTTTCATATATTTTAAATTCCGTTGTATCAGTTGTTATCTTTTGATGTGGAATTGATGTATTAAATCTTCTATTAATTCTATTTTTAGCTACTTTTCCAATTGTACCTTTATATGAATTATACTTACGTGATTTATGAGAAAATGATATACACTTAAGCTCCAGTTTTTTCATAAGTCTCCTAACTTTCTTTTGATTAATAACAATACCAGAATTTTTTAATGTAGATGTAATTCGGCGATAGCCATAATTCTTGTCATTATCTTTGAAGATTTTTTTGATTTTTCCTTCAAGTTCTTCATCTGGATTTTCATCTTCAAATCTTTTTTGCCAATACATATATGTTGATTTAGGAAACTTCGTAGCTTCAAGGATAATAGATAATTTAAATTCTTTACGAAGATCATAGATTATTTTTGCTTCGTATTTGTTTTTAACCTTTCTGGAATATTCATCCCTGAAGCACGCAGCTTTTTTAGAAAAGCAAGCTCCGCTTTTAGTAATTCATTTTCACGTTCTAATTCTTGTTCTCTTGTTAGTTTTTCTTCTTTTTTATTTTTATTCATAGGTGGCATTCCTTTCCTTTTAGACAATTCGTCAACACCACCATTTGAAAATTTCTGCATCCATGCTGATACAAGTGTACTATTATTAATTCCGAAATGGTTAGCGACTTCTTGTGCACTATACTTAGTTATAATCATATAGTTTACAACATCAAGTTTAAGTTGTACAGGATAAGAAGTCTGCTTTTTCTTTGTTTTTAATGCATCTTTACCAAGAGACTTATATACACTCACCCATCTTTGAATTTGTGAAATGTTTGGAATTCCATATTGCCTTGCTATTGATTTATACCCACCTTCTCCATTTAAATATGCTGTTACAACTTTTAATTTAAAGTCGTAATTATATTTAACCATAAAAAACACCCCAATCGTTAGAATCTTGGTCCAACAATTGGGGCGCAGTACATTTATCTATAGCCCTTTTTTATATAAGTTTTGGAAATACTTCATCTTTTATTATCAAAAACAACTCCGCTGTAGCCTTAGTATCACTATCAGCTCTATGAGCATTTTCATTAATAATATTATAATAATTACATGCAGTTTCCAGTTTTTTATTTTTTCCTTTATATGATTTACATTTTTTAAGCATTTCTAGAGTACATATATGATTGTCTATAGGTTCTAAATTATATTTTCGTAAATAATAATTTAAAAACTTCAAATCAAACTTTGCATTATGCGCTATCATAACTCGATTACTTAAAAATTTTCTAAATCTAGGCAAAACAGTTTCTATGCCTTCTTCATTTTCTACCATTTCATTTGTTATACCAGTTATTCCTGTTATGAAAGAAGGTATAATTGTATCTGGTTTAACTAATCTTGAATAATTTCTTACAATTTGATTATTTTTTATTTCTGTTATACCTATTTCTATTATTTCACAACCATTATATGGGTCTAGTCCTGTAGTTTCTAAGTCTACTACCACATATTCTTGCATAGATACTACTCCTTATCCAAAAAGATTATAAGTAATTTAATGGGTTTTGAGGAGTTCCATTTACTCTAATTTCAAAATGTAAATGTGGACCTGTTGATCTTCCTGTTGACCCTATTTTAGTAACAACTTGTCCTTTTTTAACTTTATCTCCTACTTTAACTACTAAAGAACTATTATGAGCATAAAGTGATACTAGACCATTATCATGTCTTATCATTACTGTATTTCCATAACTACCTTGAACACCTGAATAAATTACTGTTCCACTAGCAACAGCTACTGCTGGAGTTCCTGTAGGAGCTGGTATATCTATTCCTGTATGTAATTTTTTTACACCTAACACAGGATGTATTCTATATCCAAAAGGAGAAGATATTGTACTATATCCAGGTACTGGCCACGATCCATTTGATATTACAGTATTTGAATTAGTTGAATTACTAGAATTTGATTTACTAGAATTTGAGTCATTAGAAGACTTAGCATTTTCTGCTGCTATTTTTTGTAGTTTTTCTTCTAACGCTTCCTCTTCATTAACTAATTCTTTCTTTAATTTTTTCAGTTCTGATTTATCTTCCTCTAAGCTTTCCTTATCTTTTATTAACTCATCTTTAATTACTTTGGCTTCTTCTTTATTTTTATCTAATGTTGCTTTTTTTACTTCTATTTCACTTTTATCAGATTCTAAATCTTTTAGCATTTGTTTATCTTGTGCTACAACTTCTTGTACTATATAAACATTATTTAAAAAGTCAGAAATAGAATTACTACTTAGTATAACCTTTAAATAACCTAATGTATAGTTATTATTTATAACTTTTAATCTATCTCCTAAGATTTCTTCATTTGAAGCTATATCTTCTTCTAATTTCTTAATATCTTCTTTTAATTGTTCTGATTCATTATTTATTTTTTCTATTTTTTTATTTGCTAGGTTAATTTTTTCTTCTACTTTTTCTTTCTTTTCATTTAAATTACTTATCTTTATATCTAATTCGTCTTGTTTTTCTTGATTAGACTTTAGCTTACTTTCTGTATTTTCAGCATTAACATATACCATGCTACTAGCTGAGAATAACATTGAACAAATTAAAGCCGTTGATATTATTTTCTTCATACTTTTCCCCCAAATTATTTTTTATACTTTTAAATATTTTTTTACAGATAATCCACTTCCTAATATCCCTACTATTATTCCTGTAACACATAATACCACAACTAGTAAGTAGGATACGCTTGAAAGAGGTAACATCATATCTCCAACAATTGAATTTAGAGATATTTGCATATTTTCCACTACATACTTGTACATTCCTGTACATATACCAATAGATATTAAAGAACCAAATAAACCTATTATACATCCTTCTACTATAAATGGAGCTATAACAAATCTATTACTACCACCTATATATTTTATAACTTGTATTTCTTCTTTCTTGCTATATACTCTAGCTTTTATTGTATTAGATATTAATACTAAACAAACTATTAATAAAAATCCTATTACAATTCCTCCAAATTGTTTTATTGTCTTTGATGCTGTTATAAAGTTTTCCATAATTTCTTCATAATATTGAACTTCTATAACACCTTCTATTTTTTCCATACTTTTTGCCAAGGTTTTTATTTCCTGAGAATTAGCAATAGTTACTATAAAGTAGTCATCTAAAGGATTTTTAACGCCTTCTAATAACTCTTTATCGTCACCAAAATTTTCTTTCATATTGTCAAAAGCTTCATCCTTTGTTTGATATTCAACTCTCTCAACTTCATTTATTTTTTCTAATTCTTCTTTTACTTTTAACCTATTATCTTCGCTTAATTTTGAATCTAAAGCTACTCTCATCTCATTTACTTCATTTTGCGTTTTCTCCATAAATGAATTAATGTTTAATACTATACATAATACCATTCCAAGTATAGCTAAAACTGACGTTACTGAAACTACAGAAATCAAACTCATGGTTTTATTACTAAATACACCTTTTAATCCCTGCTTCAAACTATATGTTATTTTTGATATTATCTTCATTATTCGCACCTCTTTGTGTCATAAATTATTTTGCCACCTTCGATTTTAACAAGTCTTCTAGGGAATTCTCTTACTAACTCTAAGTTATGTGTCGCCATGATTACTGTAATACCTCTTTTATTTATTTCCTCTAGTAGCTTCATTATAGAAATAGAATTATCCATATCTAGATTTCCTGTACACTCATCGGCAATTATAATAGAAGGATCATTTACTAAGGCCCTTGCTATTCCAACTCTTTGACACTCGCCACCTGATAATTCATCTGGATATTTTTTATATTTATGAGCTATTCCTACTCTTTCTAAAACTTTCATAACCTTAGGTCTTATATTCTTAGGATTTTCTCCTACTACCCTAAGTGCCAATTCTACATTTTCATATACAGTTTTTTCTTTAATCAATCTATAGTCTTGAAAAACTATTCCTATATTTCTTCTGTATTTGTGTAGCATTGAGTTTTTTATTGTAGTTATATTTTTTTTATTAACTATAATTGTACCTTCTGTAACTTTTTCTTCTCTAGTTATTAATTTTAGAAGGCTTGATTTTCCCGCACCTGAATGCCCTACTAAAAAAATAAATTCTCCTTGATCTATTTTAAGATTTATATCTTTTAGACATTTATTTCCGTCAGAGTATTGCTTCTCTACTTTTGTAAATTTAATCATTGTCTCAACTCCATGTATTTTAATTTTAGGTACCTAATTAGTTACAATTTTGTTACTTTCTAATTTATTATATCATTTTTTTGTAAAATTTTGAGGTAAAAAATAAAATTTTATATTTTTTACAAAAAAAAGAGCTTGAAACTTATTATAATTAAGTTTCAAGCTAAAAAAACTATTTATTTTTTATCTTTTAAATAAATCAACCCATTACCTTGCACTGTTCTAGGATATCCTAAATTTTTTGTATATTTTATAAGCTGTGCATAAATCTCTTCTTGAGTTAAATCTCTTTGAAATTCTTCACGAGACCAATTTTTAAGTAGTGCTAAACTTCCACTAACATGGGGTGCTGCCATACTTGTTCCACTTAAACTTGCAAATTGATTATTAGGGTAAGTGGATATAACATCCACCCCTGGTGCCACCAAGTCAACAACTAAGTTGGAATTTGAAAAACTAGCAGGTGCACCTTTTTTATCTACTGCCCCCACTGATATTACATCTACATAAGATGCAGGATATGAGTATTCAAAATTATCTGTATTTTCATCTCCTTCATTACCAGCAGCACATACTACTAATATATTGTTATTAACAGCTTGTTTTATTGCTTTTTCTAGCTTCGGGTCATTGTTTGGCATACCAAGAGACATTGAAATAATATCAACTTTCTTCTCCACTGCATAATTTATGGCATTAATTACCCAGCTTACTTTTCCGCTTCCACTTCTATCAATAGCTTTTAAAATATATAAATTAGCCCATGGAGCTACTCCTACTACTGTATTATTATTTCCATTGGCAGCTATAATTCCTGCCACATGAGTACCATGTCCAACTCTATCTATTACTAGATTAGGATTTTTCTTATCTTCATCGGTAAAATTTCTAACAAGTACAATATTGTCCTTTAAACTTTCATGGTCGATATCGCAACCCGAGTCTATTACTGCAATATTTATACCCTCACCTCTACTAGACTCAATCCACATACTCTTTGCTTGAATCATAGCTACTCCATAAGGTGTTTTTTCTACATTTTTTAATCCACGATTCATAATAAAGGGAATAAGTTTTACTTTATAATCATCATTTTGGTTTTTCATAATATTCACTCCAATATTATTAAATTATATATTAGAAACATCTTTTACAAAATAAGATCTAATATTTTTAATCACTTCTCTTTCATTACTTAAATCAACATTATAAATATACTCGTCTTCATGTCCTTCTCTTATATATGTTCCTTCCACAATTGTTCCATTTTCAATAATAACTTTTAAATATGAATTTTTTGGTAGATGGAATGTTCCCACTCTTCCCTTTCTATCTGCATAGTACTGACCAATATATTTGTAATCATCACAAGTGTAAACTCCTATACCTTCCTTACATCCATTTTTAAAATCTCCACTATAGAAAGATTTATCTGCAAATACATATTTACCTACACATTCCATTTTGTCATCTTTCCACATTCCCTCGTAAACATCCTTATTTGCAAAGTAACAAGTTCCAAGCCCTTCTCTTTTATCATTTTTAATTTGACCCTTATAAATATCTCCATTAGCATATCTTATTACATCTTCATTCCGATTTATGTTGTACACCTTAGCGTCTTCATCCCTACTATGTATATTAAACATTTTGTATCTATTTTTAAGGAATGATTTGGTGTTTCTTCTTAATAAGTAATTAATCGTTTTTTTACCTCCTACTACTGTTGTTTTAATATTTTTTATATATCTTATTATTACTACTGCAATAACAATAAAAAATATTATTTTTATTAAAGTAGACATTTTTATAACTGTAGTTATAAACATACAACCTCCTCCTCTTACATAATCCTCTTTCTTATTTATATTTATAATATTTATTATTTAAAACAAAAAAATGATTTCTTTTGAAATCATTTTACGTTATATCTGTTGCTACTTCAGTTATATTCTCTACTTGTAAATCTTCATTAAATAAATCAATTATATTATCTATTTCATCTTCATATTCTTGTTGATTCAATTTATATAAAAGAGCATCGTCTAATAATTCTTTCATATCAATGCACAAATTATCTAACACATAAAAATATCCTTCTTTTATATCCTTTAACTTATCTAAAGATTCTAACTTTTTACTTATATCTCGAACAATATCTATCTCATGAACATTTATTTCTTTTATAGATGTTAAATATATCTTAATTGTTTTAATAACTTCTAAAGATATACAGTAAATATCAAACTCCCCACTTTGATTATATAAATACTGTCTATATTCTTCAAATCTATTTTCCAAATCTTCATTTAAAGTAGTAAACGGCTGTTTTAAAAAATCATGTATTATTAGTAAATTTCTTATTTTATCATTTTCTTCTAATACCTTATCTAATATATATAAATTATATGCATCGTACAATGGGTCATGCGCATCACCACAAAACTTCACATTTGCATATTCTAAAAGATTTTTCAAAGACACATAGTTCATACATTTTATACCTTGATTTATATACTTATCTTTAATATCCACAAATAAATCTCTTATATTGTTTAAAAATCTCGGATGATTATTTTTTTGAGAACTTATCCTATCTGTATAATTGAAACAAGTTAAGTCCAAATTTCCAAATGTATAAATTCCTTCAATATCTGAATATATACCAAGCCATGATTTAAAATCTCTCATAACATTTTCATAAGAAGGAGCAGTTTCCAAATCTTTTGTTGTTATATGGGTAAGTTCCTCAATATGAGGAAATACTTCTTGACTAGTTACCGGTTTGATTAAAGATTTAAACTTATCTATTTCTCCACTTTTAGTATCATATTTTACGGCTCCTATGGCTATAATTTCTGCTTTAAAACTCTCCCTCTTACTTTTGGAACTTGGCATATTCATTTCAAAATCCATGTAAATTTTCTTCAAAATAATTCCCCTCTCTTTATAGCTATAACTATATTTTATCATAATTAATATAAAGAAAAACCGTTGAATTGTTATTTCAACGGTTATTTTATATTTTATTCTTCATCTTCAAATTTATCTAAGAAGGAATGTCTTTTTCCATCTTGTTCCCAGCCTAAAACTGAATCTAAGTATACATTTTGAGCTGCTCTAAATATTGATTTTTCAACTTCTTGGAAATTATCCCCTAAAGATTTAATTAAGTCTTTAATTTCATATCTTTTATTTCCTGTCTTTTTAGCTGCAACCATACATGCACAATTTAATGGCCATATTCCACTATTTTGTATAAATTTAATAATACTTTCTTCTCTTATATAGTAAAGAGGTCTTATTATTTGTATTCCATCAAAGTTTGTTGAATTAAGTTTTGGCAGCATTGTTTTAAAGTTTCCAGCACATAATAAGTTAAGCATTGTAGTTTCTATAACATCATCAAAATGGTGACCTAAGGCTAGTTTATTACACCCTAATTCTTCAGCTTTGTTATATAATGCCCCTCTTCTCATTCTTGCGCACATATAACAAGGATAATCACTTGCTATTTCGTCTGCAACTTCAAATATATTTGCATCAAATAATTTTATTGGTATTTCTAGGTACTCACAATTATCAATTAATAATTGTCTTATATCTTTATGATATCCTGGATCCATTGCTATAAATTCCAATTCAAAATTAACTTGCCCGTGTCTTTTTAATTCTTGAAACATTTTTGCCATAAGTAAACTGTCTTTTCCACCAGATATAGCTACAGCAATTTTATCTCCTTCTTCAACTAATTTATAATCCTTTATTGCTTTTATAAATTTAGACCAAGTGTATTTTCTATATTTTTTTAATATACTTTTTTCGATTTCTTTTAAAGGTTTACGCTCATCAAAAGGTACTATTATTTGACAGCCATTTCCTGCTAATTCACTCATCTTTTCACCTCATATTCTATACATATCTATGCATAAAATTAATTTTATCATATTTCATATGTTTTATACAAGCAAGTACTCACGATTTTGAATAATTGGAATAGTATAGAATTAAGATAGAAATATCTAATTCAACAAGGAGGTTTTGACAATATGGAAAATACATCTAGAGGAGTTTCGCAAAACTGTGGTTGCTGTTTAGTAAGACCATATGTAAATGATCAAGTGCTTACAAAAATATACAATCTTGAATGTGCTTTAAAATATGGTACAATTTTCCCAGAATTAAATCTATATAATTCTGAAATGTACAACCCAGCATTATACTCATCACCTAAAAAGAGAGTAGGAGGTAAAAGATAATGGCTATTATGACTAGAGCAGAACAAATAATAAAAATTCAAGAACTATGCTTTGCATGTGTAGATTTAAATTTATATTTGGATAATCATCCAGAGGATAAAAATGCTGTTTTATTATATAACTCATTAGGTCAACAATTTGAGCAAGCAGTTAAATCTTATGAAAAAAAATATGGACCATTGATGAATTTTGGTCATAGTAGTAGTGCTTGTCCTTTCCAATGGGTTGATGATCCTTGGCCATGGCAAAAAGAATATTATAGATAGTTAAAAAATAGGGGGATTAAATATATGTGGATATATGAAAAGACGTTACAATTTCCAGTTGTTTTAAAGTCTAAGGATTTACGAATGGCTAAACTTATAATGACTCAACTTGGTGGACCTAATGGAGAAATGGCCGCTGCACTTAGATATTTACAACAAAGATATACTATGCCTACTGGAAAAACAAAGGGTTTACTAACAGATATTGGTACAGAAGAACTTGCTCATGTTGAGGTAATATCATCTATGCTTTATCAGTTAACTGAAAATGCTACACCAGAAGAAATGAAAGCATGTGGACTAGGGCCAAATTTTGCTCAATTTGGACATGGATTACAACCAAGCGATGCTAACGGTGTACCTTTTACCACTTCTTACATTAATGTATTTGGTGATTCAATAACTAATTTACATGAAGATATGGCTGCTGAACAAAAAGCCTTAGCTACTTATTATCAACTAATAAACCTTACTGATGATGTTGATATAATTGCTGTATTAAGATTTTTAGCAGAGAGAGAAATTGTTCATTATCAAAGATTTGGGGAAGCTTTAATGGACGTTTATGATTATACTGATTGTAAGAAAGTATTTTAACTTATAGATATATTTAAAGGGGGTTGCAAGTAAAATTTTTCACCTGCAACCTTTAATATTTGTTTAAATTAATATTTACATTTTTGATAAAACACTTATTTTGGTATTTTCCATCAAATCATAAAATTTAAAAACACTCTCTCCATCTTCTTCAATAAAGTATTGTAAATGACATATTACTTCTTTAACATATACACTTTCTTCTCTATCATAATAATCATAATATAAATCCTTTAAATATTGTAAATAGCATTTATTTATTCTAAGTTTTACATATACACTTTCTTTAACATTTTTATTAATTTTGTCCAACAAAATAGTATAAACACATCTATATTCTTTATTTAAATTTCTTTCTTTTAATTTTTCTATTAATAATGACTTGATTCCTTTTGCTGACTCTTTATTAATAAATACATTGATAAAATAATTTCCTCTACAGTACTTATATTGATAAAAATCAGTTATCTTACACATAATAAATCCCTTCTTTAAAATTTCTTATTAGAGATTATTACCCTCATATATATTTTTTTATACATAATTATTTCAACTAAAAAAATCCCTAAGCAAATGCTTAAGGATTTTTTATTAACTATTTAAAAAGTCCATCATCATACTATCTCCTAGTATGCCTTGAAACTTAATATATTCTTTTTTTACTAATATTATTAACAACTCACGCAACAAATCAATTACTACTTCCCCATTAAAATCATCGGTTAAGGATATATAAGGTACTTGAAGAATAAGTTCGTTGCTTTGACTAAGTACAAATTTATTTGCTGTATAAGCAGTATTTAAACTATTGATTAAATTTAATACTTCATCTCTTTTATCTTCCAATGCTAATTTTCCAAAGAAAATATTAATCATTGTATAAGCAGATTCACTTAATATTATTGCTGTCAAACAATTATTAGTATAAATATCTTGAAAAGATCTAAATAAAACTAGGTTATCTTTTTCTACAATAGTAAACATATTTTCCATAGATTTTCTTCTTAAGGATTCCTCTAGTAAAACTTTCTTTACTTGTAGATTTTCCATTATTTTTCCTCCTGTTTTATCCTTGAGCATCTAAAAAAGATAAAATTCCTTGATATATACCTTCTGCCAAATCTTTTTGGAACTCAGGATTTATTAATTTTTTTTCTTCTTTAGGATTACTTAAAAAACCACATTGTATTAATATTGATGGCATATTATTGCCTTGTAATACATCAAATGTGAAAGGTGTAACTCCTCTATCCTTTAGGTCTACATATGCTGATACAGACTTTTGTACAAGTGTTGCAAGTTCATCTGAAGCATCATCTGCCTCCACCCTATAAAATGTTTGAACTCCCTCAGCTTTACTATCTTCATTTCCAGTCATGTGAATCGACACAAAAAGATTGGCATTTTGTTTATTAGCATCTTCTACTCTTTCGCTATTAGATAATGTAGTATCTGTATTTCGTGACACAACTACACTAATATCGCCTTGAGAAGATAATCTAGATGATACTAATTTACTTATTTGCAAATCTAAATCTTTTTCTAAAACTCCATTACTTGTTTTGTATCCTACGTCTGTACCACCATGACCTACATCAATGTATACTACATATTTCTTCTTTTCTGTAGTACCTTCATCTTCCAAATCAAATTGTTTTTCTTTGTTTACTTTGCTAGTATCTTCACCAGCTCCAAATACGGCTGTAATAAGAGATCCTACATTCTCCTTTGCCACAGATATACCTGAAAATACAGTTTGTAAAACTTTAAATAAACTAAATGCTACTATTAATAGACCTACAACTACAAGAATCAATTTTCTTTTATTTATTCTAGTTCTTTTTTTGCCATGTTTTCCTTTTTTGTTTTGTCTTGCCATAATTTCACCCTTCTTAGCATATTGTCCCATATATTGAAAATAATTCTGATAAATTTATTTTAACACCAAGAATGATTCTTTTCAACTTTACTAATCACATATAATATCCAAATATCTTTAAATATCGTCTTTCTCCAACCTTCAAACTCAAAGGGTAATCTAATAAATCATAAGTATTTTGACTTTCAAGGTAATCATAAACTTTACCTCCGTCAAGTAATATTCCCGTTATTATCATTGTATGATATGCTTTCCCATATTTTATTAATTGAACAATATCACCTAACTCTAAGTCATCATAGCCGGCTTCTGCTGCGTATACTCCAAAATTTTGTGTATTACTATTGTTATTTCCAGTAAAATACTCAAAAAATGGCTGTGCCGCCGTCCAACTAGGTGTTCTCTTTTTATCACTATACCAATACCACTGTTTCATCACATTGCCACCATAAGGGTCCATGGGAACTCCTCCTGCATTTACACATTGAGAAATATAGTTGGTACAATTACCTCCCCAATCTTCATAATCTTGAAATTTAGGGTTTCTTTTCAGTGCCCATTGTCTTGCATACTGAACAGCAGCTATTCTATCATATTCATAAAACATAATTTCACCCCATACTAAAGCACTATTTTCTTTACAATATTTTTTACAGCATATCCACTAAGATAATGATAAATTTTATTAAAAGGTATTTTAAATTCAATTAGGTTTAAAATTTCTTTATCTATTTCACAAGAAGAAAAAGGTAATATTAAATACTCGTGAGTAAAATAAAATATATTTTCTTCATCTAAGCAGATATTCTCTTCAACTATTTGATATAAATTGTCTTCTTCATATTTTAACAATTCTGAAATTAGTGTTTTAGCTTGAATCAATATATATTTTTTAAGTATTTTTATATAATCCACATTTTCCTTAAATAGATCTTTTAAAATAATATCTTTTTTTGATTTGAAATCAAAGTTATAACCCTTCAAATAACTTATATCATGAAATCCTGCCAGTTGTGAAAATTCAATAGCTAAACTTATTATATCTTTTGATAAATATCCAACCTGAAATTCTGTGATACTATTAATATGAATATGATCTTCACTATTTACGTTATAGGTATCCTCTACCACATCCATAAAAGTCATTATATCTTCAAATATAATTTGATTTACACTTTCTATCATTTCATTTTTTATATAATCTTTGTCATCCTCTTGTTTATAATATATTTTGGGAAAGTTTATATAGTATTTAATATAATCTTTCTCATATTGTAGAAGTTCTTTTGCAATTACAACCATAATCGCTGCCCTCCCCTTTATACTTTTATATTTAATAATATGAAAATGACCTTATTATTATTTATATAATTATAAATAATAACAAAGTATTATAATAACAATTAAAAAAAGCTATAACGAAAATAAAATTCTCATTATAGCTAATTATATCAATTATTCAATTATTCTTCTTGCTGTTACATATCCTTTTACATAATATGAAGTTGATAAACTTTCATATCTTACTGTTTTTCCTGGGCTTGGTGAGTGAACAAATTTATTGTTTCCCACATACATACCTACATGACGTATACTATTTGTACCACTATTGAAGAAAATTAAATCTCCTGGTTTTAAATTACTCTTGCTAACATATTTTCCATTTGATGCTTGATCCCTAGAACTTCTATTCAAATAAATTCCTGCCTTTTTATAAGAGTAGTATGTAAGTCCAGAACAATCAAAAGAGTTTGGTCCTGCTGCTCCATATACATAAGGCTTACCTACTTGTGCTTTTACTGTAGATATTACTGTATCAAGTTTTTTGTTAGTTGTTGATGATGTAGAAGATTTAGAGTACGTTACTTTAATATCACCAGAATCTCCTGAGTATGTTTTCATATAGTCAGAAAATACATATCCTGTTGAAGATTCAGATATCTTCACCTTAGACCATCCATTGCTATATGATTTTATTACTCCTACAACACTACCTTTTTTTATTGTTTTTTTAACACCATAATTAGTTCCAGGACCTTTTCTAACATTAAGAGCAGAAGATGTTACCTTCCCTACATTTTTTATAGTGTCCTTATTTTCATTTGATGTTCCTGATATAGTTTTTAATCTTGAGTAATTATTACTAATATATCTAGTCGTACCTTTATATTCAACTTTATACCAACCATTACTGCTTGTAGAAATGTATTTAAGTTGAGTTCCTTTTGTTACTGTACTAACTATAGAATAATCCTTACTTGGACCTTTTCTAACATTAAGAGCAGAACATGTTACCTCTACAACTTTAGTTGTTTTCTCTTGTTGACTTGTAGATGTAACTTCTTTTGCTTCCACATTTTCATTTAAAGCAACTACAGGCACCATACTTGTAGTAAGTATCCCCATTGCCATTGCTTTTGATATTCCCTTCTTATTTTTATTAAAAACCATACTCCACACATCCCCCCTTTGTAACTTATTTGTAACTATTATAACATAGTTCAAATTCTAATTACCAGTATTTTACAAAAATAAATTTTTTTTGGCAAATATTTACTACAAAAAGTAGAAACATGTAGTCTCTTTTTTGTAATCATTCTTTCTAAATCCATTAATTATGTATTTAGAAAAACAATATAAGGCTTTATTTAATGGTAGTCTTTCAATATTAATATATATATTCCAAGTCCATATGGCTGCCTTTATTTTATTATGACTTAAAGATGAGTTGGATTTTCTATAAGAAGACAAAACCTCATCTAATCCATAGGCTACTACATTATTTTTTAATATTTTTAACCATAATACAAAATCTTCATGATGATAGTTTTCAAAACTTATGGTCGTGTTAATTTTTAGCCTATCTATCATAACGGTCAAACAACCTATGTCATTTCCCTTTAAAAGGGTTTCATAATCTTCATATTTTTTTGCTTTAATAACTTTATTTAAACTTGTACTATTTTCATTAATTAAATCATAAGCCGTATATGTAAAAGAATAATTATTGTTTAACATAAAATTCATCTGTTTTTTAATTTTATTTTTTTTATACAAATCATCTGCATCTAAAAATGAAATAAATCTACCATTTGCATTTTCTAAACCTATATTTCGAGCTGCCCAAACACCATTATTTTCATTACATTTTATATATTTAATAAATGGAAAACTATTAGTATACTTTTTTATTATATTTTCGCTATTATCTGTAGATCCATCATCAATAATTATCATTTCTATATTTTTATAACTTTGATTTAATACACTTTTTATACATTCTTCAATATATTTTTCACCATTATATATAGGTGTAATTATAGATACTAATTTATTATCCACATAAATTTCCCCCTTTTTATTAAATATGTAAAAATAGGGAGAGATTATTATTAATCTCTCCCTATTTTTTCGTTATGTTCAACTTTTGTTATATTTTTATTATATTATTATATATATTTTACGAAAATTTTTCAAGAAAAGTTATAATGAATAATAATTTTTTATTTATCTAGCACCTTCTCCAGTAAAAATCACCTTTACGGTTTTAAATAATATAGACAAATCTAAAAAAACACTTCTATTTTTGATATAATATAAGTCTTCTTTTATTTTATCTTCTGGAGATATTTCATATCCTCCATGCACTTGAGCATATCCTGTAAGACCCGGTTTAATTACTAATCTGTTAATAAAACCTGGTATTTCATCATTAAATTCCATAGTCAAAGTAGGTCTCTCTGGCCTAGGACCAATAATACTCATTTCTCCTTTTAAAATATTTAAAAACTGTGGTATTTCATCAATTCTTGTCTTTCGTATAAATTTTCCAACCTTTGTAACTCTCGGATCATTTTTTTCTGCCCACATAGCTCCATTAGTTTCTGAATTAATTCTCATGGATCTTAATTTATATATAAAGATTATTTTGCCATCCTTGCCCAATCTATCTTGTTTATAAAAAATAGGACCTCCATCTTCTTTTTTAATTAAAAAACCAAAGACTATTATCACCGGTATAGAAATTACCAAGCCAATTATTGAAATTATTATGTCAAGTATTCTATGATATATTTTAAATAAGAAAGAGTCATTTACTATGGAGTAATCTATGTTTGCTACTATTTCACTGCTAAAGTTACAAACATCTTCTTCAAATTTCTCAACATATTGACCCATCATTGTGCTTATACCCCCCTGTGCACAAATACGCTTATTGCTACCATTTTGTTCCATTTAACATTCTATTAACATTATAGTTTATTAAGTTGCTTATATCAATATTTTTAATTTGTTTTAAAAGTTTTTCATATTAAATTCATATTAATTTAAAGTTAATTTTTGAATCAATGTGTTAAAAAATTTTAAAATCATCATCTGGATACGCACTTTGACCTTGTACTGGAACCTTAAATTTTTCTTATTTTTTTGTCATAAATAAAAAGGCCTCCTCATTATTAATCAATGAGTAGACCTTCTACATTTATATAACCTCTTCTAAAGAAGCATCTTCTTTATTTTCATTTATTTCCTTATTTTGTAGTTCATCTGTTTTTTGAGAATTTTGGATTTTTTCAGAGTCATTTGTAATTTCTTTAATTTCAACTTCATTAACTATCTTTCCTACCTTATCAAAAGTATAAATATAACCATCAATTTCTTTTTCACAAGATTTATAAGCTTTTCCATCACTACCAAAGTAATAAGATTCAACTTCCTTATTCTTAACCATTTTTCCATCACTGTCAAAGTAGTAATCATCATTTCCTATTTTAACCTTTTTATCAGTTACCATTATACAATTATTATCAAAATAGTAGTAATCTCCATCTATACATATCTTACCTTTTACTGCTTGACCTTTCGTACTTCCTGATTTTTCAAAGTAGTACTTATTACCAGAGATTGTTTGCCATCCTGTTTGCATTTTCCCATCTTTTCCAAAATAGTAATAGCTATCTCCAATTTTTATCTTTTTATTAGTTATCATTACATAGTTCTTATCAAAATAATAGTAAGATCCATCTATATATCTCTTATCTTTTAATGCTTGACCTTTTGTGCTTCCTGATTTTTTAAAGTAGTATTTTTTACCAGAGATTGTTTGCCATCCTATTTGTCTTGCTCCATCTTTGCCTAAATAATATTTCTTACCAGAGATTGTTTTTAAGCCAGTTTGCATTCTTCCCTTACTATCAAAGTAATATCTTTTATTATCAATAGTATACCAACCAGTTGCATATTTACCATTTGACTTGCAATAATATTTATAACCATTCTTTGTATGCCATGTATTTCTAAGTTTTATACCATATTGATTAGCAATCCATACATCACTATTAGATGTATTTTTTATTATTACTGTAGCACCAACTCTTATTTTATTATACAGCCACTCTACGTCTTTGTTATGCATTCTTATGCATCCACCACTTATATTTTTACCAATAGAGCTTTCATTGTTATTTCCATGAATTCCATATGTAGTTCCATATCCATACATATTTAGTCCCATCCATCTTTTTCCTAAAGGATTTCTTGGATCTCCTCCTGGAATCTTACCTTTATAATAAGGTCTATTTTTAATTTTATTAACTATAGTTGTTTTGCGCTGAGGTGTTGGCGTACTTGATTTTCCTGTTGCACATTTAAATTTCCTTACTAAAGTATAATTTTCATAGAAATTTAAAGTATTTTTTTTTGAGTTAACTATAATTATTTGACGAGTTGCTGCATTTGCTACTGGTACACTCGAAGCTAATATCATTACTGTTGCCAATAATATTGTACAAAATGATTTAAACCTTTTCTTCATATTTCATCCCCCTTGCCTATGATAAGGTAAAATATTATACAATAATATTCTAGCATATTTTACCACGATAAATGATGACAATTTTATTACATACTTTTTAAATTATATGGTAAGACAACAAACTTACAATTAATCCAGATAATGCATTTCCAATAAAGATTCCACATAGTGCCTCTTTAAGTCTCATTCTTAAAATCGATGCTATAGCTGCTGCGGTCCATGTTCCCGTTGTTGGTAAAGGTACACCAACAAATAATATAATACCTATTATGGAAACTGCCTTCATTTTCTTCATACTAACTTCTATTTTGTTATCTATTTTATTTAATAAAGAAACAAATATTTTTTTATCTCTTAAAAATTTGGCCACATGTCTATATGCCAATACAAGTGGTATGGCCACTAATGTGGAACCTAATACACTGGCAATATATACCCCTATAGGATTTAAATCCAATGCTATTCCTATGGGTATGGCACCCCTTAGTTCTGTAATTGGAACCATTGATAAAATCATTATTCTTAAATACTCCAATTCACACCTCCTATATAAAAATTATATTTTAGATGTAATCATATCTAATAATTCATCCTTTTCTTCATATCCTTTTGGATTATTACTTTGCCATCTCCATGAATCTTCACACATTCTTTCAATACCAAATTCTGCTTTCCATCCTAACTCTTCATATGCCTTAGTCGGATCTGCATAGCACATATCTATATCACCTGGTCTTCTATCAGTTATCTTATATGGTATCTCTATACTGTTTGCCTTTTCAAAGGAATTAACTAAATCTAAGACACTGTAACCTTGTCCTGTTCCTAGATTATAAGTCACTAAACCTGGTTTTTCTTTAAGTTTTTTTAGCGCTGCCAAATGGCCTTTTGCTAAATCAACTACATGTATATAATCTCTAACTCCGGTTCCATCATGTGTATCATAATCATCTCCAAATACACTAAGTTCTTTTAGATGACCAACAGCTACCTTTGTTATATATGGCATTAAATTATTTGGAGTGCCACTTGGATTCTCACCTATCATACCACTAATATGAGCCCCTATTGGATTAAAATATCTAAGAATAGCTAAATTGAGATCTTCATTAGCTTTACTTAAATCTCTCATCATGTCTTCTATCATAAGCTTAGTAGTTCCATAAGGATTTGTTGTTGAAAGTGGAAAATCCTCTTTTATTGGACAATATTCTGGCTTTCCATATACTGTTGCCGATGAGGAGAAAACAAAGTTATTTACATTGAACCTTTTCATTAACTCAAATACAACTAACGCTCCTATCAAATTATTTTTATAATACTCTAAAGGTTTTTCAACAGATTCTCCTACTGCTTTTAATGCAGCAAAATGAATTATAGAATCAATATCATTTTCTTCAAATACAGTTTTCAAAGAATTTTTATCTGTCACATCTATATTGTAGAATTTAAATTCCTTATTTGTTATCTTTCTTATTCTGTCTAATACTAATTTATCGCTATTACATAAATTATCTACTATTACAACCTCATAATTTTCATTTAATAGCTCCACAACTGTATGACTTCCTATATATCCTGCCCCTCCTGTAACTAATACCATAATTATTCCCCCTAAAATTAACTATTATATTCTTTAGCATAAGTTGAATTTACCATATTTTTGAATATTATTCAATTTTATACTTTTGCTCATTCTATAAAAAAAACATCTTATATTAATCTATAAGATGTTTTTTTATAGGATATTTATTTTACATATATGGCTGCACAATAACCTACAATATTATTATAGCTTACTTTTAGCCATCCATTTTTTTCTTCATATATTTTAACACTCGCCTCACTTGGCATTGTAATTAATGTCTTACCATCTAAATTAGGTAAATGTCTAAGATTTAATCTAGTTGTAGTAGTGCCCAACTTATAATCTTGTTCTACTTTTGATGTTAAGTATGTTGCGCTTACCCACCCTGAATTATTATTATATTTTACTTGTGCCCAAGTTTTATTACTATTATATGATAAAACACTCACTTTAGCGTTTTTTGGTATTATAAATATTTTTGTACTATTAACACTTGGACTTATTCTTAGATTTATATTTGCACTTGTATATCTTGTATATAATGTATTGTTTTCATTTGCTTTTTTTAAATAAGACTTACAAACCCAGCTTTCTTTTCCGTTAAAATTAAATTTAATCCATTCACCATATTTATCAAAAGCTATTGGTTTTACTACTACATCTTTAGATAACATGCCTATTTTTATATAATTAATAGAAGGGCCTGTTCTAATATTTACTGATGAAGTAGTTATATAGTCTTCATATTTAGAAGTGTTATTATCATCTTGTGAAGATATTTTTTCTATATAAGCAGTATTGACCCAACCAGTTTCATTATTATAGTTCACATTAGCCCACTTATTATCACTAGAAAAATCAATAACTTTAAATGTATTTCCACTTGGTATAGTTAATATTATAGTATTATCAGTTGATGGTCCTTTTCTAAGGTTTAACCTTTCCTTTGTTTTATAATCACCAAGTTTTTTATCAGTTTCATTATTATTGTTTTCAACTTCTTTAATATATTTGGTACACATCCATACATACTGATTATTATACTTCACTTTGACCCATAATTTATCCTGTGAATACTCTAATGGCGTTATTATTGTACCTTTTTTTAAAGTTCCTATAGATATGTAGTCTGTTCCTGGTCCTTTTCTCATATTTAAATTATAAGTTAAATAGCTCTGAGTCTCCCCTAATTTCTCAGCTTGAGCAAATACTATACTAGATGATACTGTTGTACCAACTACTAAAGAACCAAGTATTACTTTTTCAATTTTTTTCATCTGTTTTCCCCCATATTTACAAAAATCTTTCCCCATATTAAAACTTTAGCATAATTTAACAAAAAAACCAATATTTCTAACCTCTTTTTTTCTAACTTATATAATAATTATAAATTAGTATGATTGACTATAGACATAAAAAAAGAACCCTATTAGGATTCTTATAATCAAGCAAATCTATAAGCGGAGTTCTGTATTTGATAATCATCTATCTAGGCATATTGTCACCAATATGCTCAAGCGACCTACCTACCGGAGAGTACGAGCAATACTCTTTTAGCCCTGTTTTGGTCTTGCTCCAGGTGGGGTTTACACGGCTTTCTCAGTCACCTGAGAAACGGTGAGCTCTTACCTCGCCTTTTCATCCTTACCAAGAAAATCTTGGCGGTAATTTTCTGTTGCACTTTCCTTAGGATCACTCCCACTAGGCGTTACCTAGCACCCTGCTCTATGGAGCTCCGACTTTCCTCACGTAGCAAATGCTACCTGCGATTATCTGACTTACTTAATCTCTATACATATTACCATATGAAATTATTTTTGTCAAAACCATTATATTCCAACTAAATTATAACTTATTTTTCTTAAAATACATTTAAATTTAATTATAAGTATAAATTTAAATGTATTAAAAAAGGAGCCATAAAGACTCCTTTTTTAATACATGCTATATTGCTGCTATTAATCCAACTATTAATGCACTAAGTACACTTACTGTAAAACCACCTATCATTCCTCTGAACGCTAGCTTAGCTAATTGATTTCTTTTTTCCGGACAAAATACAGATATTCCAGATATACATATACCTATAGAACCTATATTAGCAAATCCGCATAATGAAACAGAAAGAACTAAAGCTGTTCTTGGGTCAAGAGTTTTTATAATTTCTCCCAATTGACCAAAGGCAACAAATTCATTTAATACTAATTTACTTCCAAGTAATTGACCTGCAAGCTGAGCATTGTTCATATCAAGTCCCATTAAATATCCTAGTGGTGCAAATAATAAAGAGAATATTTGCTCTAAAGATAATCCAAATATTCCAAGGATACCATTAACAAGTGCAACTAAAGATAATATTGCTATAAGAGACGCACCTATACCAAAAACCATGTTAAGTCCATCATTCGCTCCTTGAGATATTGCTGATATTAAGTTAGGATTATCACCTTTATTATCAATCTTAATTTCTTCAGCTTCATCCATTTTTAATTCTTTATTTTCTGGTAACATAAGTTTTGAAACTATTATACTACCTAGAGGAACTAAAGCTCCACCTATTAATAAATATTTCATTGGTATACCCATACCTGAGTATCCCATAAGTACTGTAGCAGACATACTACCCATTCCTGAAACTAAAACAAGCATTATTTCACTTTCAGTCATATTTTTTAAATATTTACTTACTAGTATTGGTGATTCAGTTTGTCCTAGGAACATATTTGCAGTAGCAACAAAACTCTCTACTTTTGAAGTTCCAAGTATTTTACCTATTATACCACCGATTACTTTAACAACAGCACCTATAACGCCTAAATAATATAATGCTGAAACTAAAGCTGATATAAATATTATGTTTCCTAATGTTTGTATTCCAAATATAAATCCTGATGGTGCTCCACCATTAGCTAAAGATCCAAATATAAACTCAAGACCTTCTTTTCCATAACCTAATATATTAGTTACCACATCAGATACTTTCTCAATTATTACTTGTCCTAAAGGAAATTTAACTAGCAAGAATGCTAATACAAATTGTAATACTAATGCTTTTAATATCATCTTCTTATCTATTAACTTTCTATTTGAAGAGAATACATATAATACACCTAATAAAACAATTATACCTATTATGTTTAATAATATTGTCATTTTATCAACCCGTCTTCCATATTTTTTCGTATCAATTTTTTTATATATATTAATATCTCAATCATTATATACTGTATTTGCATATTTTTTCAATCTTTTTATACATATTTCTACATTTTTCTACATACAAATTTATTAAAAGTAAAAAATTTGTATGTTGACAATTTTCAGTAAATTTTGTATCATTACTTCATGAGGTAAAAAGTGACATTAATTTGAGGAGAAGAATAATGAAAAGTATAAATCTAACTAAAAAATCACAATTTAATTTATATTATTTTAGCTATTTTAGGTAGATTTGTATTTATGAGATATATAAAATCATCATAGATACAAATCGTAAAAATTTGTATCTATGATGGCTAGAATTAATTTGTTATGTAAAGCCACGTGGATAATTACTATGTGGCTTTTATTAATCCTAGGCCTAAAGCCACATAGTGTATACTATGTGGCTTTTTATATATAAAAATTTAAATTTGAGGTGTTAAAAATGAATAAAAATAAAGATATTATAATAATTGGTTTTGCCCTTTTTTCTATGTTTTTTGGAGCAGGAAATTTAATTTTCCCTCCTTTTATAGGTATGACATCAGGCAATAATTGGATAATAAGCTTTTTAGGATTTGTGTTAGCTGATGTAGGAATAATTTTGTTATCAATAAATGCGGTAGCTAAAGCTGGCTCTTTCCAAGATGTTGTTGGAAAAGCTGGCAAAAAATTTGGAATTACTTTAGAAGTTATAATGATGCTTTGTCTTGGCCCTATATTAGTTATACCAAGGACAGCAGCTACAACTTTTGAAATGAGTATGCTGCCACTCACTTCTTCTATTAATTCAGTAATTTTTTCTGTTTTGTTTTTTGGTTTAACATTTATATTAACAATAAGACCTACAAAAGTTATGGATATAATAGGCAAATTTTTAACTCCAATACTTCTACTTGCTTTAGGAGTTTTAATAATAAAGGGGATTATATCTCCTCTTGGTGAGTTAAATATAAATAATAACCCTAATTTATTTGTAAGTGGACTTAGTCAAGGATATCAAACTATGGATGCTTTGGGAATAGGCGGGGTTACAACTTTAATAATGACTTCTTTTATAAGCAAAGGATATACTGATAAAAAAGAAAATATATCTATGACTTTAAAGTCTGCACTTATTGCTGGATGTGGCCTAGTTATTGTATACGGTGGATTAGCATACTTAGGTTCAACAGTTTCAACAGTATATGATGCATCTATTTCTCAAACTACTTTACTTATAAATATAACTAATAGTTTACTAGGTAAAAGCGGAATCATATTATTGGGAATAATTGTTGCCTTTGCATGCCTTACTACAGCCATAGGTTTAACTTCTGTTACTGCTAAATATTTTGAAGATGTAACTAATAAAAAATTGAAATACTCTCATTTAGTTGCTTTTATTTGTATATTTAGTTCTGTAGCTTCTAATTTAGGCGTAGATAAAATAATAGCTATTGCAGCTCCAATTTTAATTATTATTTATCCTGTTTCAATATTATTAGTAATTATGAGTACTTTTAACAAATGTTTTTCTAAATCTGCAGTCTTTAAATGTTCAGCTTATGTAACTTTATTAATAAGTTTATTAAACGTTGTTGATAGTTTAGGTATAAATATAAACTTTGTACATAAATTACCTCTAAACTCCATCGGATTTAACTGGGTAATACCAGCTATAATAGGAGGACTTGTAGGAAAATTTATAATAAAAGATAATAACAATAAAGAAAATTTAAATAAGATTAGTGCATAAAAAAATGACCTATTTATAGGTCATTTTTTATTTAATAAATTTATCTATTGCACTATTTAAGTCCTGAAGAACCTTCTCATCTCCAGTTTCTACAGCATCTACAATACAGTGCTCTATATGATCTTGTAAAATTATTTTTCCTATATTATTAATAGAAGATTTTACAGCTGAAACTTGTATTAAAACTTCACTACAATCTCTTCCTTCTTCCACCATTCTTTTTACAGACTCCAAATGGCCAATAGCTCTAGATAATCTATTAATTACTGCTTTTGTATTTTTGTGAGAATGATTGTGGTTATGTTCTTTATTATTTTCCATGTTAGTCATCTCCCTTCTACTTAATTATATAGCTATACTTTTCCATTTTCCATGATTAAATCTTATAATAAGCAAGAATGCTCTTACAGTAATATCAATAGCATACGCTATCCATACTCCAAATAACCCAAAATTCATTACTACACCTAGAAAATATCCTATACCAACTCTCACTCCCCAAATTCCAATTAATGTAGCATACATAGGAAATTTGGTATCTCCAGCTCCTTGCAAAGCACTAGTGAAAATTTGTGTTATAGCTATAAAGCATTGAAAAAGCGCAATTAATCTAAGTACATTAATAACCATAATTTGTATTTCCAGAGTATTTGTAAATATTTTTACTATTTGTGGCGCAAATATAAATAAAAGTATACCTATTGCTACCATACAAATAGTGGTTATTATATCAGCTAAATACACTATTTCTTTTGATTTTTCACTATCTCCTTCTCCTAAGCTAATACCAACAAGAGTTGCCGTTGCCACCCCGAATCCTAGAGCTGGAATATATGTGTAACTTTCAATATTTCCTGCAATATTGTGTGCAACATAAGCTGATACTCCAATAGAAATAATCATACTATTATAAACTAATTGACCCAGCCTCATTATTAACTTTTCCATTCCTGCAGGTGCTCCAATTTTAATTATAGATTTTAATGTATCCTTTCCATCTTTGATAACCTCTTTATTTATTTTTATATAAATATTACACATCCTTAACTTAATTAATAAAATAGCTACGTTCATACATCTAGAAATAGTTGTGGCTAAAGCTAAGCCTAGAATTCCCATATTCATCTTTATAAAAAGTATATTTAATATTATATTTAATACATTAGCAAAAGCTGTAGCAATCATTGGTGTTTTTGTATCCTTCGTTGATCTTAGACAACTAGATAAAATTAGTGATAAACATAAAAATATAATTGGCACAGCAATAACTAAGTAATAAGGTATAGTAAAGTTTAAAATTTCGTTTGTTGCTCCACATATGTTTAAAATCTGCTCATAAAATAATATATTAATTACTCCTACAACTAAACTAATTATAATTCCTAAAAAAATTGATTGAATCGTAGCTTCTTTAACCTTATCCATTTCTCCTTTTCCAAAATTTCTTGCAACAACAGCACTTGTTCCTATGCTAATTGCTGTAAAAAATACAATAAATACATTTATAATTAAGTTAGTTACACCTATGGCTGCAATAGCATTATCATTGATTTGTCCCGCAAAATAAGTATCTACAGTTCCAAGTAAAGTTTGAAGTATATTCTCTATAATTACAGGAATTGCTAAGGTATTAATAGTAATTATGTTATTTTTATTTTTTAGTAAATAATCCATAATCCGCCTCCTCATATCCCCCCTAGGGGGTTATCAAAATTATAGCACTACCTTCAATTGATGGCAATAAAAAAGAAGGTCTAATTTACACTAAATATGTAAATTAGCCTTCTCTTATTAATTAAAATTACTTAAATGTTAATGCTAACTTCTTTCACTTCATCTCTTTCTTCTTTACTTAATTTAGAAAGATAATATGATATAGGTTTATTGTTAATAATCAATTCTTTATTTAAATCCATAAGAGGAATTAGTACAAAAGCCCTTTCTTTTATTCTTGGATGTGGTAAAGTCAAGCTTTCATCATCACTTATTATATTATTATAAAATAAAATATCCACATCCATAGTTCTAGGTCCCCATTTTATTAATCTCTCTCTATTTAACATTTCCTCTATTGTATGACAAACTTCTAATAATTCTATGGAAGATAGTGATGTTTCTATTTCTATGCATATATTTAAAAAATCATCTTGCTCAGTATATCCCCATGCCTTTGTTTCATAGATTTTTGATATTTTTAAAATATTAATTTTTCCATGTTCCTGAAGAGTTTTACATGCTTGTCTTAAATATTCTTCTCTATTCCCCATATTAGTTCCGAGACCTAAGTAAGCTTTATTCATCTTTATCTCTCCTAATTTCCACAGCAAAATAATCGAAAATACCGTTTACAGGTGCTTCTGGTTTTTTCACTCTAACCATAATAGATTTAATCATACTATATCTTTCTAAAATTTCTCCTGCAATTGTTTCTGCCAAAGCTTCTATTAAATCAAATCTTTTATTTTCTGTTATATCCTTTATTATTTCATATACCTCTGCATAACTAACAGATTTAGTTAAATCGTCACTTCTTCCTGCTTCTTTTGTATTAAGAAAAAGTTCAGCATCTATAAAAAACTTTTGTCCCAATTCTTTTTCTGCTTCTAAAACACCATGATAGGCGTAAAAACCTAAATTACTCAAAATTATTTTATCCATAATTAACCTCTATATAGTCTATCCGCAATTTTTGCAGCTTGTAAATTTTCTTTTACATCATGAACTCTAACAATTTCTACTCCATCTCTTATTCCGCAAACAGTTGTTGCCACAGTAGCCTCAACTCTTTCTCTAGGTTCTCCTCCAACTATATTTCCTAAAACTGATTTTCTTGAAGTTCCAAGTAAAATTGGATATCCTAGAGTTTTAAGTTCCTTTAATCTTTTTAATACTTCTAAGTTTTGTTCAAAAGTTTTTCCAAATCCTATACCTGGATCTAAAACTATCTTTTCTTTTTTTACTCCTGCTTTTAAAGCTTTATCTATACTATTTTGTAAAAATTCTTTTATACTCTCCATTATATCTTTATCATAATCTGTTTTTTCTTGATTATGCATAATACAAACAGAAGCATCATATTTTCCTATAACATTAGCCATATCCTCATCATAAGTTAATCCCCAAACATCATTAACCATATTAGCTCCAAACTTTAATGCTTCTTCAGCCACTTGAGATTTATATGTATCTATAGATATGGGTACGTTAATACTATTTTTAAGTGTTTTTATTACAGGAACAATTCTTTTTATTTCTTCTTCAACTGAAACAAATTTATGACCTGGTCTAGTAGACTCTCCTCCTACATCGATTATGTCTGCTCCCTCTTCAATCATTTTTTTCGCATGCTTAACTGCTATTTCCACATTTGTGTAGTTTCCACCATCTGAAAAACTATCTGGAGTTACATTTAAAATTCCCATTATGTAAGTTTTTTTACCATATTCAAACATAAATTTTCTCCTCATATATTATTAATCAAATTTAATTAAACTCATAGCTTCGCTTCTTGCTAAAGCATCTTTTTCAAAAATTCCCCTAACTGCTGATGTTATTGTTTTACTACCTGGTTTTTTAACACCACGCATTGTCATACACATATGCTCAGCTTCAACTACAACCATTACTCCATATGGTTCTAATTCTTCCATAATAATATTTGCAGTTTCTTTTGTAATTCTTTCTTGTAGCTGAGGTCTTCTCGCAAAAGTTTCTATAACTCTTGCTAATTTAGAAAGTCCTGTAAGTTTTCCATCTTTGGGTATATACACAACATGGGCCTTTCCAAAGAAAGGTACTAAATGATGTTCACAACTAGAATAAAAAGGTATATCTTTTACTACTACCATTTCCTCATGGTTTTCATTTTTGAATAGAACTTTTAGATGGTCTCTAGGGTCTTCATGAAGTCCACTAAATATTTCTTCGTACATTCTTGCTACCCTATCTGGAGTGCCTATTAATCCTTCTCTATCTGGATCTTCTCCTATTGCTATTAATATTTCTCTAACTGCCTTTTCTATAGCAGGTTTATCAATTGTTCTTTTTTCCACCATTGTTCTCCTCCCAAATTATAAGTTTTTAAAAATATAGTCTGTTACTTTTGTTATTTTTTTATATTTTTCAGATCCTCTAACATTACATACTAATTTATATAATGTAGGTTCTTGCATCTTTAAAGATTTTAGTAACTTTTTATCTTTTGGTAACCAAATATCATTAATAAGATAATACATTTTTATGATTTTATTTAAATACATATAAATTAGAAAATCATATTCAAATTCATCATATTCATCTTTCTGTTTTAGTCTTGATATATCTGATAATAATTGATTTGCATGAAATAGTTTTTCTTCTTTGGATAATTTATTTGGTCCTTCTTTATATTTTTCTTCACATAATGACAAAATTCCTTTTCCAAAATTATTTTCATCATATAATAGTTTTCCATCTTTTATATTAAGAAAAAAATATGTTTTACTTTCTATAAAGTCATAACAACCTTTTATAGAAATATAATTAAAATCGAACTCTATTTCATCAATCTTTTCAACTTTCCTAATCTGATTTTTTTCTTGATTTCCTACAATAATAAATAAGTCTATATCATTTACTTTAGTATTTTCTTCATAAATTTTTTCTTTACTAGAACCTACATGAATAATAGACTTAACATTTTTATCTTTCTTAAAACCTTCTATTACTTTTACAAAAGTATTATAAATATTATTATTCATAAAACCCTCCTAGGAGTAAGAATATATATTTGTTATGTTTTTGTCAATAATATAAGTTATTTTTTACTTTTAAAAACATTATATTGTTTTAAAATATCTAATGATTCTTCTATATGATTGAAATTCATCTCAAGTACTAGAAATTCATGGTTTAAAGATAAAATATTTTCTAATTCCTCTTCACTTAAATTTCCTTTCATTATACCTAAATGTTCATCTTCAGCTCCATAATTATCATTAAGATGAATTACTCTTGTTTTATTTTTTAATAAGTTATAATTACTTTTACAAATTAAGTTATGTCCACTGTCAAAGCAAAAACTTATAGCTTGATTACGTTCAAAAATATATTTAAAGTCTTCTACATCATTTCCCAAATTAGAAAAATCTCCACCTTTTGTATAAGTATTTTCTATTGTAATGTTAAGGTGATTTTTTTCTAATAATAATTTATTGAAAAAATCTACTATATTATTTAAGTACTTTTCTTTGTTTTTACTTAATCTATTTGTCATAACATATCCTAAATGCATATTAAAATATGACGCATTTAAAAATTTCAATTCTTCACTTAATATGTTAATATATTCTATCCACTTTTCTTTAATAAATATAATGTCTTCACAAGGATTAAGCTCCATTGGTAAATGAATTCCCACACTTAAATCAAGTTTTTTTATGCTATTTTCATATTTTTTAAGTTCTTTACAATCACAAAGGTTATCAATGCCTATTTCTATATGGTTTATTTCTTTATTTTTATTACAAATTTCTAAAGCTTCATTTATATTATATATTAATGAAGCTATTCCCACTCTTATATTTTTATCATTCATCATTTTATTCCCCCATTTTTGTACTACTGTAATTATAGATAAAGCTTAGTGTCCATCTTTTTATCATAAACAGACCAGGTGTCTTCTTTTGTTTCTTCTTTTATTTGATTAATTTTGTTTAAAGTAGCATCAACAGTATCAGCAAAATTTAATATTATGGATTCTTCCATATTAGCTTTTTTAGGTGAACCATATTCCAGCTTACCATGATGTTGAATAATACATCCCTTTATTCTTTTGACAAAATCTTCGCTAAAAGGAATTCCCAAGTCCATAATTGCTCTATCTATCATTTGCACACTAATAACAATATGACCTTCAAGTTCCCCTTCTAAAGTATATTTAAAAGGACCACTGTAATCCATTTCGTAAATTTTACCTATATCATGAAGTTTAGCACTTAATATAGCAATTTCTCTTCTTCTACAATCATATATATCACATAATATTTTTGTCAAATACATTACACCTAAAGTATGCTCAGCTAAACCTCCAACATAGTTATGGTGCATGCTAACTCCACCGATTCCTCGTTTAAATTTTTCTAAAAATTTGTCATCTTTAAAAAAATAATCATCCAGTATTTTACTTTGTGGTGATGTTATACATTCTCTACTTATTGCTTCAATATCTTCCATAATTTCATCTATATTTCTATTTACAGTTGCTAAATAATCATCAATATTGTAGTCTTCTATTATTTTAACTTGAAAAACATCTAAAATATAATCTTTAACACCTTCAATTTCAATAACTTGTCCTGGTTCTAGTTTTACTTTTACAGGAACTTTTGCATTTATATATCCACTTTTATCACTTAATAAATAAAGCATCTTATTTCCATCTTTATATAATTTCTTATTTACCATAAGAGAAATTTTTACACTTCCATCTTTTAAATCCTTAAGGTATGGTTTTTTATCTGTCATAGTATTTCTCCTTAATTATAAAATTAGTCATTAAAAAAGCTCTAGATTGAAATATAAACTATCAAATCTAGAGCTTATCGCAAAAGACATAGGTGATAGCCTAAGCTTTTGACTTATGTTTCTCAAACTTTTTAATACTATCAAAAGGTTAGACAATGCTAGCTTTTACCTAGTAAGTTTGAGATTTAGTTGATATTTAATCAACTATTATTATATTAACCACTAACTTAATTTTAATGCAAAAATAAAAAATATCCTCAATCATATATACTAATTATCACTTTGTATAAATATGTTACTAAAAATAGACATGCAAATTGCATGTCTATTTATAAATTTATTATATTTCACCAACTATAGTTTTAACTAATGCTAAGAATTCTCCTTGAACTTTTTGAGTAGTTTCTATTACTTCTTCATGATTTAAAGGTTGATCAAGTATTCCTGACGCCATATTTGTTATACAAGAAATTCCCACAACTTTAAGTTTACTGTGTGATGCAACTATAACTTCTGGAGCTGTTGACATACCAACTGCATCTGCTCCTAAAACTCTTGCCATTCTTACTTCAGCTGGAGTTTCGTAAGTTGGTCCTGAGAAGAAAGCATACACACCTTCTTGAACTTTTATATTTAATTTATCTGCACATTTTTTAGCTAACTCAATATATTCTTTTGTATATGCAGCTGACATGTCTGGGAATCTTGTTCCTATTCTATTATCATTCGGCCCAATTAAAGGATTATTTCCAGATAAGTTTATATGATCTGTTATTATCATTAAGTCTCCTGGTTTAAAATCTTTATTAGCTCCACCTGCTGCATTAGTAACAAATATAGTTTCCACGCCTAATTCTTTCATTACTCTTACTGGGAAAGTTATCATTTCCATTGAGTATCCTTCGTAGTAGTGGAATCTTCCTTGCATTGCTACAACAGTTTTTCCTTGTAAATTACCTATAACTAATTGGCCTGCATGACCTTCTACTGTTGATACAGGGAAATTTGGTATTTCATCATATTTTATTTTTATAGGATTTTCTATTTCATCAGCTAATACTCCAAGACCTGATCCTAATATTAATCCTATGTTTGGTTTTATTTCCGTTTTTGAATTTATATAATCTACTGATTCTTTTATTTTAGTATATAAATCTTTCATTGTTTCACCTCATATGCCTATATTAAATTAATAATAATTTTATTTATTATAAATCTATTTTACCTATTTTATTCTTTTGTTTCAATATATCTCCAAATAAAGCTTTTATATATAATTTATATAGCAACTACTGCTCCAACTATTAAAGCACTTAATAAACTTACTAAGAAACCACCTATCATTCCTCTAAATGCAAGTTTTGCAAGTTGATTTCTTTTTCTGGACAAAATACTGATATATTATTTGCTACTTCATCTAAAACTTGTTCCCTCATTACTTTCATTTCTTTATCTACTATTTGATTAGTATTTTTCACTTGCCAAAAGGAAATAGCAAATGATATTAACACTATAAGCATAAATAGAAGCAAAAATAATTTTAACGTAATACTTTTTCCCATTTTGAAAATATTTCCCATTTACTTTAACATCCTTAAAAATTTCTTGTTATAGTAATTAAGTTTAAACTATATCTTTTTTATCAATTATATTTTATATTGCTTAATAAATTTGTTTTAATAAGCTATTATTTATATTATTTCCTAATAAAAAAATAGGCATACGAGTAATTGTACACCTATTTTTTATTAAGTTTATATAAAATTTCCTAAATACTATACTCAAACTCTCCATTTTCTTTTATAGAAAAGAAATCAGCGTATCCAATATCAAATACTCTATCTCTTAAATTAGGTATTTCAATCTTATGTTTTATTAGATAAGTAATAGGTCCAGTATAAGAAATATCACCTTGAGCTATAAATCCTATTATTACATTATCCTTTATAACAAACTTTTTATATCCATCTTTATCACATCTAGTAATTACATCATAAGTATCATCTGGTGGTATAACTATCCCTAAAGAAATTGTTGGTATCCCTGCAAAGTTCATACTATTTTTAAAAGTAAATTGATCGTCTATAATTTTTTCAACTCCAGCCATATTGTAAGCTGCTACAATTCCTTGTTTCACAGCTAGTGGCCAAATAGCATTTTTGCCAACCACATCTCCTGCCGCATATATATCTTTTACTGTAGTTTCACATTTGTCATTTATAACTATTCCTCTGTTGTCTTCTATATTAGTATTAGCAACAATTTCTGTATTAGGTCTAACCCCTGTAGCAATTATTAATAAATCACATTCAACTATACTATTATCTCCCAGTTCAACTCCTTTAACATTCTTATTATCATCTAATAGAATTTGATTTACTGGTAAAGAAGAATATAATTTTGCACCAAGTTCTATAAATTTACTTTCATATACTTTAGCCGAATATTTATCAAGTTGTAAATCTAGTATATACTCATTTGGATAAATTAAAGATACTTCTAAATTTCCCTTATCTAAAAGTGATGTCAATATATCTATACCTATAAGTCCTGCACCTATTATTGCAACTTTTTTACTATCTTTGATTTTTTCTTTTATATAAATTACATCTTCAAGATCTCTAAGGGAATATATGTTATTTCCTTCTTTTGCATTTTTTATTGGAGGCACAAAAGATTTTGCTCCTGTAGCTATTAGTAATTTATCATAACTTATATTTTCCAGCTCTAAGTTTACTATTTTATTTTTAGTATCTATACTTTTTGCTTCAGTATTTTTTATCCACTTTATATTATTTTTTTCCATAAAATCTATATCTATAAAATTAATACTTTCCACACTTCTATGACATGATATGACATGATGCAACATACAACGAGAGTAAATCTTTTCATCCATAGATACAAGTGTGATACTTCCCTTTGGATCTAGTTGTCTTAAAGTCTTTGCTGCATTTATTCCTGCTGCACTTGCGCCTAAAATAACATAATTGTTTGGAGTATTTTTTATTTCAATATAATTTTTTCCTTTATTAGATGATAATTTATTAAATAATTTATCTAGCATAAGCATCCTCCTTTTGTAGCTTGATTGCTCCTGTAGGACACATAGCTACACACTTAGGAATTTCTTCATTTTTACATAAATCACATTTTAATATTTTTTGCTTACTTCTATCGTCTACTTTTAATAAACCATAAGGACATGACATTACACACATATAGCAAGATCCACATTTACTCTCATCATATGAAACTATTCCGCTCTCTTCGTCTTTACTCATAGCTCCACTCATACAAGTCATTACACATTCTGGCTCATCACAATGTCTACAAAATATAGGTACTGGGTGATTATTTCTGTCCATTTCTATATGATTTTTACTTTCAGTATCTATACTATCTAAATCTAATGTGTATATATCTTCAGCATTACTATTTCTTAACATACAAGCTAGAACACAACTTTTACAACCTTTACATAAGTCTTTATCAATTAAAATTCTATGCATAAGATTCCACATCCTTTAACCCAAGTTTTACTCTTCTATCTATTATTATTTCTTCTAACTGGTCTGCAGTTGATTTAGGGTCTGGGTTTACTATTACATGACCTCCTGTTATATCTTTCAACCCCTCTGTTAAAACTTCTGTCACTAATTTACTTCCTGTTATAAAAGGAGGAAGTGCTAAATGTAGAGGAAGACCTAATGCTAGACCAAATGCTCCATCTGCAAGTGCTTGTTCTTCTAACCATTGTGGTGCTGAAAGTACAAGTGGTAACTGTGGTAAGTCTATTCCTAAGTATGCTGCTAACTCTGTTGCAACTATTTCAAGTCTACCTATTGCTAAACATGGTCCAAAGTTTAATACTGGTGGTATTCCTAATTTCTTACATACAGCTTTTAAATTTTCTCCTGCTAACTCTTCTGCTCCTGGTGACATTAATCCTACGTTTTCAAGTCCTCCAGTTGAACATCCTGCTGATAAAACTATAATATCTCTCTTAATTAATTCTTTGGTTAACTCAACAGTATTTATGTCGTGTCCACCAGCAGTCATATTTGAACATCCTACTATTGCTGCAACACCTTTAATTGTTCCATCAGCTATTAAGTCTACTAATGGCTTCCATGAATCACCTAAAAATTCTTTTAAATTCTTTTCACTAACACCAGTTAAAGATTGTTCAAATCCATGATCTTTTGGTATATCTATTTTAACTTCACTTCTTCTATTTTTATAAGATTCTAAAGCTTCATTTATCAATTTTCTATCTATTTCATCGTATTTATTTCTGTCTAGATAAATATATTCTGCATTTTTCTTTTTAGCCACATCATCAAGACATATCATTTTAACTTTTAATTCATCAGCTATAGGTTCAAGCCCTGGTATTGTACAGTTAAATTCTGAGACTACCATATCTATTGCACCTGTTGATAATACTGCTTCACTTGTAAAATTGTTTCCAGCATGCCCGGCAAATATTTCTTGATAATGTTCTCCTCTAAGTTGTAAATCTTGACCTACACAAGTACATCCTACTAGTCTAAATCCTTTTGCTCCTACAGATTTGGCAAGTCCTACAACTTCTGGTTCTTTTAATTTTTCTTGGAATGATGTAAATGTGGAATGTTGGTGACCTGTAATCATTATGTTTATATAATCTTCGTCTATTACTCTAAATCCAACTGGTGCCATTCTTATAACTGGATCACCTAGCATTATGTCATTTATAAGGTTTGTAAGTGTTAATCCATAAAGTCCTGTTGAAATTCCAAGGCTTAAACAACTCATTAACATATCTACTGGATCTGAGTTTAAGTTAGTTGATGATTTTACTACTCCGTCAAATACTTCTGACTTAGCTCCACCAGGCATAATACCTAGCTCTTTCCATTTTTCTACTCTTGGTCCATATCCTATTTTTTCAACAAGTTCCATTTTATTAAATCTAGGTTTGTATAAATCATTTAAAACTGCATCTGCTACTTTAGTGCACTTTTCATATTTATCATCAGATTCTATCCCCAATTTTTCAGCTAAATGATTTAATGCTTTTTCACTTTTAATTATTCCTCTTGTTTCTCCCACATGTTTTAGATTTAGAGCTGTATTTTCCACTACGTGAATATAACATGCTGATCCTGATGCAACTGCTCTTAAAAAGTTTCTACCAACTATAGTGTCTGCCTCTGCTCCACAAATTCCTTTTGGTGATTTAGGTGTTATTCTACATGGTCCATTTGAACAGAGTCTACAACAAACTCCTTGTAATCCAAATCCACATTTTTGCTTTTGAGTTTCAGTTCTATGAAATGCTGTGTCAAACTCCTTACTTGCTACAAAACTTTCCAATCTTTCATCTGCACTTTTGCACATTTTACAACTATTACAATCCATTTTAACTCCCCCTAAAAATAATTTTTTTAATTTTCATATTCTGAGAAATGATTATTGATTAGCCTAACTTTCTGATAGTTTATTAATTAACAAATTTTTCTTATTATTATAGATACCTAGAAAACTTTTTCCTAAACATTTTTTTGTATTTTTTAAATAAAAAAAAGATAGAAACTAATCTATCAATTTTATTTTAGACTTATACTTAAATTTACTACTAAATAATCTTTTTCAACAGAGATTGATTTTATATTGGTGTTTTTAAAAAAACTTTTATCTATTATTATGTCTCCCTTATCCACAGTAATATTGTCCAAGTTAGAAAACCAGCTATCAGCTATGGCATCAACAATATCGTTATTTAAACTTAAATTTAATAATCTAATATCTTTTAAATTAAGTCGTACATCATTATCTTCAGTTAATGTAGGTAGTATATCTATATCTATGGGTGTTTTTAAATAAGCCAGAAGCCTATATTGACCTCCAATGGTTAATCCATTTTCGTTAATTGTAATTTTTATATTTTCAATATCTTTATTTTTCGTATTTTTTAGATATTGATTAATAAAACTTAATATGGTATCTTCCGGTATATAAAAACTTCCCTCCATTCTCAATGGATTATCCAATATTTTCATATCCTTTGATTCTAATCCTACTAGTGACTGTATATATTCTATTTGACTTTGTGGTAAATTAAAATTTGTATTTGCGCTCATATCTATTTTAGGGTTATTATTTATACTTTTCCATTCAAAACTACCTATGAAAAACAAACTTATGATAATAAATAATATTATGAATATTAATAAATACTTCCTTCTATTTTTCAATAAAATACCTCCTTACATAGATTCCCACTTAATTCATAAGTTGTACTATATAAATATATGCTTATAAAGATTATATACATTACCAGTAAATAACATAATTAATTAATGTAAAATTTCAAAATAAAAATAAGCCATCATACATTTTTTGATAGCTCATTTTTATTTTAACTAATCTTCTATTAAAATTTCAATTTGGCCAAGGGATTTTTCTTTCCCATCATTTCCTACTCTAGTCATTATATATATTTCATTAAAATCTCCAATAGTTTTTATATTATTACTTTCTATGTATTCCATAATTACGTCATAATATTTGCCTGAATCCCTGTAAGTATCATCAAAATACATGGTCAAATAATTTCCTTTATCCATTGAAATTATTTTATCATCTTTATAAGACACATTTTCTCCCAAATTAATCATTACATTTTTGCACTCTGCTCGTCCTTCTCTTTTCACGTCTTCATAAGATATGGTAAAAGCTATTTCCGCATTAACATTATCATAATTTCTTTCTACTTCTAAAAGAATTTTTCTTAATTTAATTTCAAACTCATCAGAAAAACGATCAGTAAAGTTATACTGAATAAATTTTCTTTCTTCATTGTGTTTTATAAAAATATCATTTATTCCTCTGTTTAATGATACTTTTATTTTGGCTTCTAATGATTTCACTTTATTTTTTATATTCTCTAATTCTTTCATTTTTTCTGTTACTATTTTCTTTTGATTACCTAATATATCAACTATGGATTCTAAAGATGTGTAGTTATTTGTAACTTCTTTTATTTCTTCTAAAGACAATCCCATGGCCTTGCACTGCTTTATTAAATCTATAGTATTAAAATCTTTCATAGAATAATACCTGTAACCTGTATCTTCATTTATGTAAGAAGGTTTTAATATTCCCACCTTTTCATAATGTCTTAAAGTTTGTACTGATAAGTTATTTAATTTTCCCATCTGACCAATAGATAAATACTTTCCCAATTCATCACCTCCAAAATTATGTATGCAAAAAGGACATTAATTTAAATATTAATGCCCTCATTATACCTACATAATAGCGACTTCTTCAAGTGCTTCTGCTTTTTTTTCTTTATTTAAAACAATATCTGTATATTTCTTTACATTAGCAATTATATACATAACTATAAACGTTAATGATTCTGATGTTAAAACACTTGCCCAAATTCCGTTTAATCCAAATATTTTAGGTAATATGTATAAACATATTGGTAAAAATACCATTGCCCTAAATATACAGAATAAATTTGAGAATAAAGGTATTTCCACTCCTTGATAATAAACTAATGTATCTAGGTTTACACTTCCTACTATATAAGCAAGACATGCTATTTTTATACCATTATAAGCAAGTTCAGCTATTTTAGGATCTGTTGTAAATATGCCAACTACATGAGTTCCAAATACATGACAAATTGCAGCTGCACTTATACTTACTACTAAAGATGATATTATATTAATTTTGTAGAATTCAAGCATTTTATATTTGTCTTTTCTACCGAAATTATAACTTATAAGGGGCTGTGCTCCAAATGTTAATCCTAATAATACCATATATATATTTGTTGTTATATAGTTTATTATACTATATGTTGATATTCCTATTTCTCCCATGTAATTTGAGAATGCTATATTGTGTAAGAATACTATTATTGAGAAACTTAACTGTCCAAAGAATGATGGGAATCCAACGTTTAATACTTCTTTTAACGTACTCTTATTTAAAGATGCATTCCCAAAGCTTAATACTCCTCTTTTTCGTAAGAAATGTGGTAATAGCATTGAAACTGTAACTATTTGTCCAAGTCCAGTAGCTATTGCTGCTCCTTTTATGCCCATATGTAATGGGAATATAAATACATAATCAAGAATTACATTTGTAAATGCACCTGCTATAGTTGAAACCATTGCAAGTTTTGGTCTATTGTCATTTCTAACAAATGAATTTAGTACTATACCTACTAAGTTTGGTGTGCAAAAAATTGCATAATATCTTAAATATTCTGTTGCCATAGGTTCTAAATTGTCTGTTGCTCCAAGCATACTAACTATTTGTTTTGGAAATGCCACACAAGCTATAGTTGTAACTATACATATTATTAATAATAATTTCATTACTTGTCTAAATATATCTAATGCTTTATCTATATTATTAGCACCAACATTTTTTGATACTAATGCTCCTCCACCTACTGCCAACATACTTGCTATTCCAAATAATACAACAGTAAAAGGAAGTACTATATTTACGGCAGCTAAAGCCGTATCACCAACCCCTTGCCCTACAAATATTCCGTCTACTACTGTGTATAAAGATGAAATAAAATTTGCCAAAGCAGATGGTATTGCATAACTTAAAAATTCTGTAACCATAATATACCTCCTGTTAAAATACTAAGGTATATTATAAAGTCTATACTAAGCATAGAGTCAATACGTGTTTTAAAAAATATTTATATATTAAGCAACTTCTTCAGTAGCATTATCATCACTATTATTTATAAATAAAACAGAGATTAAGTGTATACTCATACCAACTATTATTGCTACAACTAAATCAAATACTATTGTTAATATAAAAGTTGCTAAAAGAACAATTACATCAATTTTAGGTAAGTTCATCATTTCCTTCATTTCTTTCCATTCACCCATATTATAAGAAACTATTATTAATATGGCAGATAAAACTGTCATAGGAATCATTTTTGCTAGTGGCATTAATAATATCATTATTAAAAGAAGTGTAATTGCATGGATTATTCCAGATATAGGACTTCTTCCTCCATTTCTAACATTTGCAGCTGTTCTTGCTATGGCACCTGTTGCAGGTATTCCTCCAAATAGAGCAGAGGCAATATTTCCAAAACCTTGTGCTACAAGTTCACTATTTGAGTCGTGTTTATCATCTATCATCTTATCTGCAACAACACAAGATAAAAGTGATTCTATTGAGGCTAAAACTGCTATAGTTATGGCTGGCTGAATTAATTGAATTATTTTATCCATGTTAATTTGTGGAATGCTTGGTGTTGGTATAGTTGATGATATATTAGAATATAAACTTCCAATTGTATCAACATTTAAATTAAATATTTTTACAACTAATGTGGCAAATACTAAAGCAATTATTGATGCTGGCACACTTTTATTTACTTTTGGCCAATATACCATTATCAATATACATGCTAAACCTATAAAAAACGTAATTATATGAAAACTATTTATATTTTCTATATATGCTACTATTTTGTCTAATGCTTCGGCAGGAACATCTTTTATATTTAATCCTAACAAATCTTTAATTTGTGTTATAAGTAAAGTAACTGCTATTCCACTAGTAAATCCAACTGTAACAGTTTGTGGAACATATTTTATAAGATTGCCCATTTTTAACATCCCCATAATTACTAGTATTATTCCAGACATTATGGTTGCAATAATAAGACCATCAATTCCGTGGGTTTTTACAATCCCATAAACGATTACTACAAAAGCTCCTGTAGGTCCTCCTATTTGCACCTTACTACCACCTATAAAAGATACAGTAAATCCAGCAAATATAGCTGTAATAAGACCTTTCTCTGGTGATACTCCTGATGATATAGCTAATGCTATGGATAGTGGAAGGGCTATTATTGCTACAATAAATCCAGCTATTATATCATTTTTCATTTGTTCACCACTTATTTCATTATTTCTAAACATTGTGATTAACTTTGGCGACATTCTATTATATTACCTCCTTAAAGCTTCGTCCTTTTGTATAATACTCCTAGAATACAATAAAGTCAAAAAAATATATTTAACAATAAAATTTTATTTTTATTGTTGAATATATTTTTATCCTTTCAATATCTTTTCTAATTTTTCTTCATTCATTATTATTAAATCTTGTCCTTGATTTATATAGTTAACTGCGGTTCTTAATTTATTACTCATTTGATTTGGACTCAAATCTTCAATATTATTAACATTAGTGATTAAAATATTAGTTTTTTTAGTAACAGAATTCCTTGTTATACCACCCAAATCATTAATAATCTTTGTTGCTTCAGCTCTACTCATAGAATGTAGTTGTCCTGTGAAAACCACTATTTTATCTTTAAAGTATTCCGTTTCTGATGAAAATAAATTATTGTTATACTCATAATCTTCACACCTTTTTGAAACAACACCTTCTCTTATTTTTTTACATGGTGAATAAGTATTATTACCTATACAACCTAACTTAAATCCTATAATATTAGCTATATCATCCATATTATTTAAATTTAATTCTTGCGAAATGTTTATAAGAATATTTGCAGCAGCAGTGGCATCGGCACTGGCATGATGATGATTAAATCTGTATCCTAAATGTCTATTTACTGTATTTAACTTATGATTATTTAAATATCTATAAAATAATTTTGAAGTTACTAAAGTACATGCATAATCTAAATTTGGATATTCTAAATTATAAATATCTAGTGTATTTCTTAGAACAGAAAAGTCAAAGGATGCATTGTGTGCTATTATTAAATTATTTTCTAAATATGGTTTTATTTCTGGCCATAACTCATCAAATTCTTTTTCATTAATCACATCTTCTTCTCTAATTCCGTGTATAATTATATTTCTTGATTCAAACCTAAATGGTTTTGGCTTAATTAGCCAATATTTTTCTTCTATTATTTTATTATCTTTTACAACAGTAATCCCTAAAGAACATGCAGAAGCTCTTTTTTCATTTGCTGTTTCAAAGTCTATAGCAATAAAATTCATACAAACCTCCACAAATTTATATTTTTCGATATTCATTATATCATAGAGTACTAATCTATAATTAATAAATAATATGTTTTCAATATAATATTACAATTTCCAATTAATAAAAGGATACTTTTTTATTTTATAGAATAAATTAAATTATAAGAAGTTGGTTTTTAGCAAAGGAGGTAAACTTATGAAAGAATATGAAGTATCTAGAGAAATTTATAACCCTTGTGCTGGTGTATATATTTTTGATAATAATTTTTTCAAAGAAATAAAAACTGATAATATTGAAAAAACTATTGTGGAATGGATTGGAGGAAATATGCCAAAATATGAAAAAAATACTTTCTCAGATGGCTCTGTAGAATACATCTTAGATTTACCACGAAAGATTAGATATACCTTTAATATTCTGTAATAAAAAATAGCACTCACTAAGCATTATTTATATAGTAAGTGCTATTTTTTATTATTTATTAATTCATTTTATCTTTTTTAAATTCTTTGCATAGGAATATTGCCACTATAAACATAGCTAGAAAATCTGCTATTGGCTGAGATGCCCATACTCCTTTTAATCCATACATTTTTGGAACTATTATTATAACTGGTATTAATATAATTACCTGTCTAAGTAAACTTAAAAACATAGACTTTTTAGCTTCTCCTATGGATTGGAAATAAACAGAACCAAGTACTGATATTCCAACTATAGGTAATGTAGTTAAATTTATATTTATTCCTTCAATTGCCATATTCATTAAAATTTCATCTTTTGTAAATATTCCAACAAAAACTTCTGGAAATAATTTAACTAAAATAAACCCTATGGTTAAAATTATTGTTCCATATAAGATTCCAAGAAAAAGAGTTTTTCTAGCTCTACCTAATTGTTTGGCTCCATAATTATAAGCAATTATAGTTTGCATACCTTGGCTTAGTCCAAATATAGGCATTAAAAACATTAGAGAAATTGATGTAACTGCTGTCATGGCACCTATAGATAAATCTCCTCCGTATACTTTTAATACTTTATTTGTAACTAAATGTATAGATCCGGCAGCTATTTCCATAAAAAATGGCGTTACTGCTATAGCTAATATTATTTTTATTAATTTTTTATCTAATCTTATATTCTTAAATTTTAATTTTAAGTTTGATTTACCAAGAGTAAAGTAATAAATTGACCAAATAAATATGAATAGCTGACAAATTACTGTGCCTATAGCTGCTCCTTTTATTCCCATATCTAACCCAAAGATAAATATGGGATCTAATGTTAAGTTAAGAACACATGAAGTTATCATCATTCTTGCTGCTAGCTTTGGATTACCTTCTCCTCTTATACAACTATTAAGTGCAAATCCAGGTAGGTTGAACCAAGCACCAGCAAAGATTACACTCATATAATCTTTCGCATATTTTATCGTATCATCACTTGCACCAAAAGCATAAAGGATCTTATCTAAGAAAAAGATTCCTACCAATACCATAATAATTCCCACCGCAAATTCTAAAGCCACAGTACTTCCCATGATTTTTTCTGCTTCTTCTTTATTTTCTTCTCCAAGTTTAATTGATATATTAGTACTTCCACCTACAGCTATAGCCACACAAAAGGCTCCAAGTATGGTAAATAGTGGCATTGTAATTCCTAGTCCTGATATAGCTAAAGGACCTACATTTTCCATGGAACCTACAAATGCTCTATCAACTGTGTTATATAACGAAGTAACCATCATAGCAAGGATGGCAGGAACTGAATACTTAATCAGTAATTTACTTATATTTTCATGTCTTAATGCTCCTTGATTTTCCATTATTTCTCCTATCCTACCATATCATAAGTTATACAAACAGGCTTTTTAGATCTAGGATCTTCCACGATTTCTGCATCAATATTAAATAGTTCTTTAAGATTTTCCTTTGTCATTACTTCATGAGCACTTCCCTCACAAGCTATTTTTCCTTTTTTTATTCCTATCATATGATGAGCAAACCTTGCTGCATTGTTTAATTCATGTATAACCATAACAATTGTTGTCTTATGTTTTTCATTTAGTTCTTGTAATAAATTTAATACTTCTAGCTGATGAGCTAAGTCTAAATAAGTAGTTGGCTCATCTAGCACTAGTATATCTGTTTGTTGAGCTAGTGCCATTGCTATCCAAGCTCTTTGTCTTTGACCTCCAGATAAAGCTTCAATTGCTCTATCTCTAAATTCTTTTATCCCCGTAACTTCCAATGCCCAAGTTACTATATCTTCATCATCTTCTTTTAATCTTCCAAAACCTTTTTGATGTGGAAATCTTCCATAAGCTATTAACTCTTCCACTGTAAGTCCCTTTGGTGCTTGTGGGCTTTGAGGCAGTACTGCCATAGTTTTGGCTAAATCTTTTGAAGATTGTTCTTTTATATTTTTTTCATTTATAAATATGTCACCACTTTTAGGTGCTAATATTCTTGCAATAGTTTTTAAAATTGTAGATTTGCCACAACCATTGGCACCTATTATAGTAGTTATTTTTCCACGTGGTATTTCTAAATTCAAGTCTTTAACAATATCCAAATTTCCGTAAGATATATTTAAATTTTTAGTACTTATAGCTGTCATAATTTTCCCCTCTTTCTACTCTGCTAACATTAAATAAATAAAGTATGGTACACCTATTATAGCTACAACTATTCCCACTGGAATTTCCATAGGTGCTATGATATTTCTTGATATGGTATCTCCAACTAATAAAATTAAAATACCTATAAACGCTGCTGTAGGAATCAGTTTATTATGCTTTGGTCCCACTAATTTCCTAGCTATATGAGGAGCAACAAGCCCTAAAAAACCTATACTTCCTGCCACAGATGTGGATACACCTGATAATACAACAGCATATATTATTAATTTTCTTCTTTCTTTTTCTACCTCTATTCCCAGTCCCGTAGCTACTTCATCGCCTAGATTTAGAGCATCTAAATATCTAGATTTATAAAGTGTAAGTGCCATTAATATTATGATAAATGGTAGAATAGCCATTACATATTTCCAGTTAGAACCCCAAATACTACCAGAGGTCCAAGCCATCACTCTGTTGAATTCTTGTGTAGTAAATTTAAGTTGGAAGATTGTAAGTAATGAAGTAAATGCTATATTTACTCCTATACCTATTAATAATAATCTCGAAGAGCTTATTCCCTTATTCCATGCAAGTATATAGATTAAAAAAGCCGCAAATAGTGCTCCACTTAAAGCCACTATTGGCATAGTGAATATTGTTAAATTACTTACACCGTCATATACGTTTCCATTCATAAAGTAAATATATATTACTACAAATAAGGCTGAACCTGAGTTTATACCAAGTATTCCCGAGTCTGCCAAATCATTTTTTGTAACACCCTGTAAAATTGTACCTGAAGTAGCTAAAGCCGTACCTACTAATATGGCAATTACAATTCTAGGTAGTCTCAATTTGAATATAGCAATTTCATGTGCCTTGGATCCTTGTCCTAAAAAAGTTTTTATTACATCAAAAGGTTCTATTGATAGAGAACCCATATTTAAACTAACTAAAAATGTGATTAATATTAAAGTTAATAATATTCCTGTAACTAATAAATATTTCTTGTTCTTTTTCATATTTTATTAACTCTCCTTTCTCACAAGGTAAATAAATATTGGAACTCCAAGCAGTGCTGTTAAAGATCCAATTGGCGTCTCATAAGGAGGGTTAATCATTCTTGCTAGTATATCACTATATACTAATAAAACTGATCCAAATAACATTGATAATGGAATTATATATTTATAGTCTGATCCTATAATACCTCTAATTATTTGAGGAACTATAAGTCCCACAAATACTATATTTCCAGCTACTGAGACTGATGCTCCTGTAAGTGATATTACAATTATTAAGGATACTAATCTTACTAAGTTAGTTTTTTGACCTAATCCTATAGCTACTTCTTCACCTAAACTTAATATTGTAATTTTGGGTGCCATTATCATTGCTGCAACAAATCCTATTCCTCCTACTATTAGAAGCAAATTAACTCCTTGCCACTTAGCTGATGTAAGTCCGCCAGATATCCAAAAACTTAATTCCTGCGATAAGTTAAAGTACATAGAAATTCCCATAGCCAGTGAAATTAATAAAGTCCCCATTGCCGTTCCAGCTAGTGCTAGCTTTACTGGATCAACTTTTCTAATGCTTCTAGAACTTATAAAATAAACTAAAAGTCCACTTATACTAGCTCCCAAAAAGGCAAATATCATTTTCGTAAAACTATTTAGAACTAAGTCAGGATTAATTCTTTGTAGTACTAAAGCTACTGCTATCATAAATGTAGCTCCTTGAGTAATACCCATTACTGATGGCTCCGCTATGGGATTTCTAGTTATACCTTGCATTATGGCACCTGATACAGCTAAAAAGCCTCCAACTAATGTAGCTGCAAGAGCCCTTGGTATTCTTACATCTCTAATTATTTTTGTATTTATATCATTTTTATCTGAAAAAATACTACTTATTATGGTTCCAATATCTATATTTTTAGCACCCAGTGATATTGATACTACTATACCACCTACAAGTAGTATAATTCCAAGCATCATAATCATTAATGCCATTCTTTTCTTTTTCTGTTTTCCCACTTATTCTCCTCCTTATAAAATTCGCTTCGCTCATGTTGCCAACGAGATGCCTGCGCTACCGCTTCAGGCAACGACCTTGTTCAAAATTTATTTTTTGACTACTTCTTAAATGTATTGATAATACTTTAATCTAGAAGTTTTCCACAGGCAAAAGAATATTATAATATCCTAGTAAGTAAAAAGGTGAGGAAAGTAAATCTTCTCCCCACCCACTTAATTTATTATTCTATAACAGCGTCTTTAACAGACTCTAATATTAATTCTCTTCCTATTGGATTATAAGCTTGAGAGAAGTATGGACTTGCATTTAATATAGTTACATTTCCTTCTTTTACTGCTCTTATTTCAGACCAAACTGAACTAGCTGCTAAATCAGCTTTATCTGACTCAGTCGCTATCACTATTATGTGGTCAGCATCTATTTCTGACAATCCTTCCATAGTAACAGTTGGTAGAGTTATATTATCTTGCTCAGGCATATTAGCTGGTTGAGGTAATTTCATATCTTCTTTTAAAACTGTTCCTATTCCACCTTCACTAAATACCATAAACGAACCTGAACTTGCTAAAACTGTTAAGTAAGTAGTATCTTCACCGTTAGCTTCTTTTATCTCTTTACCTAACGCTTCAGCTTTTTTATAATAAGTATCTAGCCAATTTTCAACTTCTTTTTCTTGTCCAAATAATTTTGCAACATCCTTTAATTTTGCTTCCCAATCATTTGATTGATCTTTTAACACAACTGTAGGTGCTATTTCTTTTAATTGGTCATATATCTCTTCTTGTCTTGGTGCCATTATAATTAAATCTGGTTCTAAAGCTAGTATTGCTTCTATATCTGCTGTTTCCATCATTGAATGTCCAACTACTTTTGCATCACCTAATGAGTCTTTCATATATGATGGTACATTTTCTGTGTCATAAGAATCCACGTTAGCCGTACCTACTACAGTGTGTCCTAGTAATAATAACTCTTCACTACTTCCTGATATATCTACTATTTTCTTAGGATTAGCTGGTATTTCTACTTCTCCTTTTACTGTCTCAACTACTATTGTATCTTTATCTTGTTTTTCTGCTTCATTTGATGAGCAACCTATTAATCCGAATGTTGTAAGTGCTAATGTTAACACTGCTAATGCTTTTATTTTTTTCACGTCAATATCTCCTTATTGTTTTAATATTAATTATCATTAATTAATATAAATAATAATCATTATCATTTTGTAAATTTATTATACCATCCATTCTTTTTATGGTCAAGCAAATTATAACTATATTTTTAAAAATAAAAAATCCCCATTTAGGAGACTTTTATACTAATATTTCATATATATCAGATAGTTCTAATTCTGTATTATAATTGCTTATATCGTATATATTATAATCAATACATTCATCACATCTATTTGGAAGTATTATTTTGAAAGTACTTCCTTCATCAACTTTACTTTCAACACTAATATATCCATCATGAAGATCGATTATAGATTTTACTATACTTAGTCCGATTCCACTACCTTCGTTCTCTCTAGTCAATGATTTATCTGCTTGAACAAATCTTTCAAATATAGCAGACTTGTCATCTTTTGATATTCCTATACCTTCATCTTTTATATTTATTTCAGCAAAATCATCATTAACATATACATTTACATAAATATTTTTATTTTCTGGAGTAAATTTTATTGCATTTGAAAGTAAATTTAGTAATGCTCTTTCTAGCATAGATGGATCACATTTTGCTATAAATTCTTCTTCATTAGTGTCAAACTGTATGTTTATAGATTTCAACTGAGCATAATTTACAACAGATAAAGTTACATCTTCTACTATGGAAATTAAATTATAGTAATCAAATTTACCTTTTAATATTCCAGTTTCAATTTTTGAAATATCAACCACATTATTAATTAACCTTAACATTCTCTTACAATTTACATGTAAAGTTTTTCTATATTTTCTATACATCTCCTTAAAGTCCTTGTCTGATTTTATCAGTGAAATATCAAGAAGTTGAATTGTTGAGTAAAAAATATTTATTGGTGTTCTAAGTTCATGAGATATATTAGACATAAAATCAGTTCTCTCTTTATTATATACCTTTAGCTTTTCCACCTCTAATTCTTTGCGTATTATTTTTGATATATCCATATAAGTTACAGCATACTCTCTTTTGGAATCAAATGTTTCTATAACTTGTAATGAACAATCAACATACATATCTCCATCTGGGCTTTTAATTATTCCTCTCCATACCCCTTTAGTATTTAAACATTTTATTATTTCATCCTTATTTTCTAATTTATTTACTAATACTGCAAATGATACCTTTAATCTTTTTATATCTTCAAATGAATTAATTTTATAATGTTCTTTAAACTTCTTATTTCCATATATTATTTCTCCATCTTCCTTGCAAATACACATAAAACTATGTTTATGATTATCAGTTAAATTGTAAAAAAGACTTAAATTTTCATTAAGTAATTTTGTTCTATTTATGTACAAATATAACTCAATAAAAGATCCGGCAATTATAATTAAAAATATTGTATATGTAATGGAAACTGATGTTAGCTTTACATAAAATGACGTTGCATTAGCTGCATTAGCTGCATTAACTGCATACATTGCTTTAATTCCTAGCATAAAAATACTAGAAGCTAATACTACAAATATATATTCTTTTTCTTTTATTCCCATAACAAATAGTATTGCTGCACATAAGAAATAAACTACTGTCAAAAAATAATTGTACATTATAAAGAAATCTGTACTATGAAAATATGTAAAAAAGTTAATATTTTTTTCTAAAATATAAAATATTATCGTATATAATGCCACAAACAATATTGATACTTTTTTATTATTAACAATAAGTGTTTTGATTTTGCTTTTAGGTATTATAGCTATTATTAATAAAAATATTCTAAGAATAGATGTGGAAACTGTAACATAGCTAAACAAAGAGTATTCTTTGTAATAAAAACTAAGAAAATCGAATTGTCCTAATACTATTCCTACAGATAATCCTAGATACATTAAAGCTATAATAAAAATACTATCCTTTTTTAACCTATTATATGAAATTAAACAACTACCAAAAGCTAATACTGATAATATGGAACTAAAACTTCTTATAAAAAATAAAGTTGATTCTAAATAAGATTTTTCCTCCCCCATCTTAGAAAATATATTAAAAATATAAATACATGAAACTAGTAACACAAAAAATATTATCTTTTCCAATAGTTTCTTTTCTTTTTCTATCAAAACTCTATCACTTATGATATTGTTAATCATAAATTTAATCCCCCTCGTATAACAATGTATATAAATAAACATTTATTTTGCAATTTTGATAATATTACACAAATATATAGTAACAAATTTTCATTGATAAATATAGCATTTATAGAAATATGGACCTAAAAAAATCCTAGTTATCCTTAACTAGGATTTCTGTTATGATTAACTTTATTATCATATATTTTATTATTTATGAAAAAATTCAAATTACTTTTATATTTGATTTTTCAATAATTTTCGTAAATACATGTACTATTTTAGGGTCAAATTGTGAGCCCGAACATCTTTTCAACTCCTGCATAGCTTCATATATACTTCTACCTTTTCTGTAACATCTATCATTTGTCATAGCATCAAAAGAATCTACTACAGATACTATCCTAGATAATATAGGTATTTCATCTTCTTGTAATCCCAAAGGATATCCTAATCCATCCCACCTTTCATGATGAGTCAATATTTCTCTGGAAATGCAATTAATTTCTGGTAGAAGACTAACTAACCTATATCCTTTTTCAGAATGCGTCTTCATAGTTTCATATTCATCGTCTGTTAATTTTCCAGGTTTCAATAATATATGTTCTGAAATACCTATTTTACCAATATCATGTAGTCTACCTATTAAGGATGCTTTTTCTATTGTATCATCATCTAAGTTTAATGCCTTTGCAATTTCTATACAAAAAACAGATACTCTTTGTGTATGTTCTTCTGTTTCAAGGTTTTTATTAGCTAAATTAATTTTCAATGTTTCTAACATTGATATTCTGACAGATCTACCACTAAGCATCTTCTTCTTATATACCTTGTCTTCTGCCTCAACTAATACTTTATCAATACTATCTCCTTCATTTAATATAGAACATCCCATTGAAATACTTAAATTTATATTTTCACGTGCATTATTTTCACATAAGTCATCTATTTTTTTCATAATACTTATACATTGAACATCCGAAAATTCAGGTAATAGTATAACAAACTCATCTCCTCCCCACCTAAATACTGTTCCCTCTTCACCAGCTGCTTGTAACAATATTTTAGACATGGTCTTTAGTAGTTTATCCCCTTCTAAATGCCCTAGAGTATCATTTACTATTTTTAATCCATTTACGTCACCTAAAATTAATCCCATGGGAAATTTTTTATTTTCTATAATTTCTTCAACCTTTATATCAAAATATGTTCTATTAAACAAGTTCGTTAATCCATCTGTATATCTTAAATATCTTAATATATGTTTTTCATAAGTTTGTTCTAAGCTTTTAGTCATATCAGAAAAATCCACTAATATACCTATTACTTCTTTATATTTATAATTAATATAAGTGATATGCTTATAAACTTTGTTATTAATTTTTACTATATCTGTAGCTTTGTAATTTATGTTTTTAATCTTTTGAAATAATTTATTCGTATCTTCATTTTTTTCATTGAAGTGTAACTTAAAAGTCTCATTTACAAATACTATTTTATTTTTCTTGTTTTTTATCCATACTGGACATTGAAAACCTTCGAATATATCTTCTATCAAACTCATAATCCCCCCTCTTTTTATGATTTTTGTAAGACTTTTCAAAAGTATTTATTTATTCATTTTGTAATTTTTTATTTTTATTTTAATAATATATTCCAACTTTTCTATACTATTTTTATTGTAACATTTTTCCATTTATATGTTTTTAAGTAATAGTTTTTTTACATAATTTTAAAATTATATTTAATTATTTAAAATAAAAAACCATAAAATAAAGATTTTTCATCTGAATTTCATGGTTTTTTATATTATTTTATACTGTTTTTTATTATAATTAATATGAATAATATGTCCATATTCTAATTTTATACTTAGTATTTCATCTAAAGGTATATTTTCAATTGAAGAAATTATAGATTTTATAACACCACTGTGGCATATTATAACAACATTATTATCATAATTTTCTTCACTTATTCTTCTAAATATATTATTTGATCTTTCATAACATTGTAAAAATGTTTCTCCATTTTCAATTTTAAAAGTAGATAAATTTTTCCCTCTATTTTCATATTCCTTTGGATATTTTAATTTAATATAATCAAAAGACTTATTTTCCCATATACCCATATTAATTTCCATAAGTTCATTTTCTATATGATAAGGTACATTCAAAATAGATGATATAATCTCTGCAGATTTTTTACATCTTTTTAAACTACTCGTATATATTTTACTAATATTTTTATCCTTTAAAAATGAACCCACCAATTCAGCTTTTTTAATACCTTCTTCATTTAAATTAATATCTGTAATTCCTATACATTTTTTTATATTATCTTCCCAATATAGATCCCCATGCCTTACTAAATAAATATTCATATTTTATCCTTTTAAATAGATATAATTTTTCTCTTTCCTCTATATAAATTAATATACTCATCTGCATACATTAGATTTATGTGTATTTTTAACATTCCTATTTCATAAGACTTCTTAATCCTTGGATTTCTTAATAATAAATCTTTTATATTTCTTTTTAAGTCTTTATCATTATATGATAAAGTTTTTTTCTCCTCTTCAAAAAAAACTAGTTGTAATTTTAACTCATAATAATTATCAATACTTTCAACTTCTACTTTATAATTTATAAGGTTATCTAAATTAAATACGATATTATCTAGAGAGTTTATATTTATATACAAATTTTTACCTATATGAGCTCTATCATCCATTCTATATCTTAATTTGTCTAGTCTTTTTAAAACACTAGAACAACTACAACTACCAATTGCAAAAGAAGATATATCTCCTGTTGAATATCTTATAAGAGGCATTGCTTTTCTCGTTAGAGTAGTAATTAATATTTCCCCACTTCCTCCGTCCTCCATTTTTTCTTTTGTAACAGGGTTTACAATTTCTACTAGTAAATCATTTTCTCTAATATGCATTCCCTCATGACAATTACAGTCAACCGCACCTCCAAGACCAGTTTCTGTCATTCCAAAATGATTAAATACTTCACAATTATATACCTTCTTTATTTGTTCAATAAATGTATTATTTACCATATCCGCACTTAATAAAATACTCTTAATTTCTATGGGCAAATTTTCTTTTTTTATATATTTTCCTAAAGCTAAAATTTCCACTGGCATGCCTACAATAGAATTTACTTTATTGCTTATCATAATGTCTGTAGTTTTCTTAAAAGAAGATAGACTACCATTCATCACAGGCTTAACCTTCATAATTTCTAAAGATTGTTTTATTAGGTCTCCCACACTATTTTCTCTTTCAAAAGGAAGCATAATCATCATTACATCATCTTTTTTAACAAGAAAACTAAGTCCTTGTATAAAAAAATCAATTGTAAGTTTTTGATCTTCTTCAGTAAAGTAAATCCTTTTGAATTTACCCATAGTTCCAGATGTGTCTAAAGAAACTATTCGACTTATCTCACTTTGATTAACGCACACCATTTTATTTCCATTTTCAATTATGTCATCTTTATTGATAATTGGTATTTTATATAACTCGTCTAAAGAATTTATTTCATCTAAATTTTTATATAATTCTTTATAAAAAGGTGAGTTTTCTTTTACATATTTAATTAAATTATTTAATGCATTTAGTTGGTATTTTTCTAGTTCTTCTCTACTCAATTTGTTCTTCACTTTAATTTTTTCACATATCCAATTATCTAATCTCATACATTATCTCCTATATAAACTTTTATTATCTATATTTGTTAAGTTGTATGCACAAAAAGGTATAAGTTTCATATCTTCACTTACTACATGTATATAACATTGTTTCAGCCTATCTAAATCCACATTCCATACATCTTGGAATAGCATGGCAGATATGGCCAAAGTATAATTATCAAATCTATCTAGAAAATCATCTAAAGACTTTGTAAAATTATTTTTAGCCTCTTTTTTATTTGAAGAATTTTTCACCGCTGACCATTGTTTTGCCACAAATTCTCTAGATTGTTTTGAAGAAGTTGGTTTACAACAACAATTACTTTTACTACCTAAAGGCTTTAAACTTTTATCCTCATTTACTAGGAAATTTCCATGAAAAGAACAGTAGGAATTTTCTGCTCCTCCACCCATAAAGTTTTCTATTTTCATCTTACCTTTCGTTTGTTTTTCTATTTCTCTTAACATTTTAGGAATTGTTATTCTGTAAGTTTCATCTCGATTTTCATATCTTCCAAAGAAACTTACAGGTTGAAAATGCACTCCCCTTATGGCTGGCATATTGTCTATAGCGAAATTAATAACTTTCCCTATTTGATTAACATTTACATCTTGCATTATAGTAGGAACAAGAACTACTCCTACTCCTGCTTTTTTACAATTTTCTATGGCCTTTAATTTTATTCTAAGTAATTTTTTACCTCTAAGTTTAGAATATACTTCATCACTAAGACCATCAAATTGTAAAAATACTGTATTTAACCCTGCATTAGCTAAAGTTTTTATATAATTTTCATCTTCTCCAATTCTAATACCATTAGTATTTAATTGAAAAAAAGTAAAACCTTTTTCTCTTCCAATTTTAATTATCTCATATAAATCATCTCTAAGAGTTGGTTCTCCTCCTGATAGTTGAATATTATAAGGACCACCACACTTCATTAGATAATCGTAGTATTCACTAATTCTTTCTATACTTATATCTTCCTTTGTATTTTCATTAGATGAAGCAAAACAAATAGGACATTTTAAATTACATCTATTTGTTATTTCAAGTAGTACGCAACACGTTTCTTGTCTGTGTTCACTACAGATGCCACAATCATATGGACACCCCTTATTTACTTCATTACTTACTACATTAGGAGTTTTAAATTTTTCCACATCGCTCCAAGTTTCGTAATCCTTACCTTCCCAGATTAATGTCTTAAAAAAGCCATGATCTTCGCAAGATTTTTCCAAATATACTTTATCTTCATACTCTACTTTTTGTCCTACTATTTTTTTTAAACAATAAGGACATAAACTCTCCACTTGACCTAATATTTTTCCCATAGTTTACCCCCAGTAATATTGTCTACCTATAAAATTTCATTTAAAAATTTTTCAAATGCTTCCTTTCTTTCTTTCCATATATAATCTGGAAAACTTACTCTTATAATCTTAGAATTAATAACTCCTTTAATTTTATCTTCATTTTCACAATCAATCATAAAAATCGGTCGTCTAAAATTTTTTATTTCTAGTTTACCTAAGCCTTGGAACTTTTCAAGAAATTCTGTGTTTATTTCCATATTTAATTTATACTCATAAGTTTGACTATTTTTAAAGCAATTATCAACTTTTTTTACTTTAAACTTATCCATCTATTATATCCTTTATAGAACTAATAAAATAATCTACCTCTTCTTCTGTAGTAAATCTAGATAAACTAATTCTAACTGTTCCCCTTGGTGATGTTTTTAAACATTTGTGAATTAAAGGCGCGCAATGAAGTCCACTTCTACATATAATATCAAAACTCATTTGAAGTATTTCTCCTACTTCATTTACACTATAATTTTCCATAGTGAATGAAATTACAGGGGTAGTTTCACCGCTTACATCTATTACATTAACATTCATTTTTTTTAATTCTTTTTTTATTTTGTTTACTAAATAATTTATTTTCTCTTTATTTGCAGGATTTTCAAAACTCCATCTTAGAGCCGCCTCTAAACCTTTAAATGAAGTATCATTTGGTGTGCCTGCTTCTAATCTTAAAGGCATTTCTTCTGGCATAGTATCTTCATCACTATATATTCCAGTTCCACCTTGCAGTATAGGATTTAGCTTAATTTTAGAAGATACATAAAGTCCCCCTGTGCCTTGAGGCCCAAGTAAATATTTATGACCAGTAAATGCTACCATATCTATATTCCACTTTTGTGGAAATACATCTATTAATCCCAAACTTTGAGAAGCATCCAATAATACTACACAGTTATATTTTTTTGCGATGGCTGTTAATTTTTCTGCATCATTGACAGCTCCTGTCACATTAGATGCATGAGTAAATACAACCATTTTAGGTTTTATTTCTTTAATTTTTTCTTCCCATAAATGAGGATCTATTCTTCCTTCCTCATTTACATCCATTATTTCATATTCGATAATTTCCTTTTCTTGAAGATAATATAATGGTCTTAGGACTGAATTATGTTCTGCTGCTGTAGTTAGGACTTTATCACCATTATTAAATTTAAATCCTTGAATAGCTAAATTAAGTCCATAGGTAGCATTACTACCATAGACAATATTATTAGGGCTGTCTACTTGAAGTAATCTTGCTAATAGCTCCCTACAATCACAATTTTCTTCTTCCTCAAATCCACTTCTGTGAGCACTACATGGTACCTCATCTAAGGATCTTTTTATGGCATTTGCAACACACTGTGGTTTGGGCCAAGATGTAGCCCCATTATTTAAATAAATCATTATTGTTCCCCCTCCACTTATTCTCCAATTTTACATATTCATTTCTTCCAATTATTGAAATAATGTTGGATTTTATCTTAAGGGTTGTTTCATATTTTTTCATTATATTTTCTTGAATTTCTTTATTATTTTCATACTTATTCAATTTATTCTGGAATCTCTTATTTAAATCTACAAATTTATCTTCTATTACTAATTTATCACCATAATACAAAATAGTGTTTTCATTTATTACATCTTCCATACCCTTTTCAAGTTTCATATGACTTCTAACAACATTAGCTATTTGCTCATATCCTAAACTTGCTAATAAATCAGCGCCTACCTCTCCGTGATTTTTTTCTTGTCTTTTTATATCGTGCAAAATAGATGCTGAGTTAATTAAATTCACATTTATAATCTCTTTATTCTTATTAATGGAATTACTTAAATCCTCACATATGTCTTTTATTTTTATGCCATGATTAATTATAGACTTGGGTACATTAAAATAAGATAATAAATATATACAATCCTCTAAGAATAGAATTTGTCTATTTTCAAAATCATTTTTTACCTTATAAAAATCTTCTTTGTAATCCATGTCACATAAGATAAATTTGTCTGGAGTATCTATTTTCTTGGATTCTACCTCAAAGTAGTCCATTCCACCTTTTAAACCATTTTTTCCACTATAATTCAATAAGTACTCAAAACATTTTGAGCTTATAATAGGGGGATGTCCTATGGTATTTTTGTATACTGGATAAACAATCTTATTTTCTTTTTTGTTTATTTCTTTAATTAGTAAATCTATGGTGTATTTAGATACAAAACCCACATCTCCTGGTAAAAATGTAATTGCATCGCAATTATTTTTTATTTTGTTTAATCCAAGTTTAAAGGAATCATACATAAAAGTACTTTCATAGTTATTATTGTAAATTATATTTACATTTTGATTTTTTACACAATTTTCTATATCTTTTCCTCTATAGCCTACAACAATGTTTATATCTTCTACTCCGCTCTGTCTTAAACTATTAATTGTATTTATAATAAGTGGTTTTTTTTCTACTTCCATTAAAGGTTTAAAATCTTTCATCCTAGAAGATAAACCTGCTGCAACAATTAATCCACTTATCTTCATTTTTCCAATCTTCTTTCCTTTGCTGCCCTTTCATTTATAAGCTCACCTGCTATACTTACTGCTATTTCTCCTGGAGTTTTTGCATCTAGCTTTATTCCGATTGGAGCATGAACTCTTTTAAAATCTTCCTCTGTAAAACCATCTTTTTTAAGTTTTTCATAAGTCATATTAATCTTAGATTTACTTCCTATCATTCCTATATAATATGCATCTGTTTTTAATGCCCAATTAAGCACATTGTAGTCATATAAATGTCCTCTAGTTATTATTAAAATATAACTATCATCATCCACACCTAAATCTCCAATTTCTTCTAAGCTATCTAGAACTACGACTTCAGAATTTGGAAATCTTTCTTTATTTGCAAATTCACTTCTATCATCTAAAACTATAGTTTCAAATTCTATTATATCTAAAATTGTTGTTGTTTCTTTAGATACATGACCAGCTCCAAATATATAAGCTTTTCCCATAGTATGAACTTTTTGTACAATAAATTTTTCATCATCAATAGCATCAGAGTGAATACTCAATCTTTCTATGCCATTTTCTAATTTATTTTTCATTAATTCGCTTCCTGAGTATTCGCCAGTTATATTATTTTCATAATCAATAAATAGCATTTCTTTTTTATTTTGTCTTAAGACTGTAACTATCCATCCTTTTTTGTGATTTTTTATAGCTTCAGCTGCTTTTTCCATGATTAATAAGTTATTATCGTCGTTACCGTCCATATAATTTATAAGAATTTCTCCATTTCCTCCACAAACCATTTCTGATTTGTTAGCATCTTTATTATCTAAGCGAAACTCATAAATAAAAGATTGTTTATTTTTAATTGAACTTACACTTTTTTCAATACAAGACGCTTCCATTTTGCCTCCTCCTACTGTGGAGAATATGGAACCATCTTCTCTTACTATCATTTGTGTCCCTTTTGACCTAGGCGTGGAACCAGTACTACTTACTATACTAGCTAAAACAAAATTCTTTTTATTCTTTAAAAGTTTTAAACCTTCTTCATATATGTTCATTAACTCTTCTCCCTTTATTAATTACAGCTCATAACCATATTTATTAAGTATTTCAACTACTTTTTCAAATGTATTTAATACTAAGTTAGGGCAAATTTTTGATTTATTATCAAAATCTCCATCTAATATTTCACCACAGTTTATTCCCTTATTATCACTGCCCTCATTTTCAAACCACTCTATTAATTCATTTGTCATAATTCTTAGGTTTTCATCTTCTATTTCATCATCTTCGCCCTTTGAAGCAAAATAACCTAAGATGCATACGCCTCCCGTAAGAGCTCCACATATTTTCTGATTAAAACCTAAACCTCCTATTAATCCTCCCATGGCTCTAATTAAATCAGGGTTTTCTTTTCCTTCTAAATCTAAAATAATCTTCATTAATATCTGACTACAATAATACCCCTTAGATGATAATTCCAGCATTTCCATATATAATTCATCCATAATATCAATCCCTTTTTTTAAGTATTACTAAAAAGTACCCCGTTTCCTTTTTTAATATATCATTATTTATTTTATTATTTTGATTCCCTCTAAGTAATCCTGACAACTCTCCATATTCCCAAAGAACCATTCCAAGATAATTTTTCCATTCTTTGGATTTGTCTTGGAATATAATAGTTTGAAAATTTAAATCTGCAAACAATTTATTCCAATAATTAAGAGTATATGTATCATCATATATATTTGTTTGCTTAAAGAAAAAGTCACTTAGCAAAATCATCCCATTTTTTTTCAAAAGCATTTTGCAACTTTCTAGTATTTTTTCTGGGTTTTGCATAACTGACAAACTACATTCAAATAAAATTAAATCAAAATGGTTTTCTGAGAAGTCAAGATTGTTTGCATCCATTACTTTTATATTAATATCTTTATATCTTTCCTTCCCTAAATTAATCATGTCTTCAGAGAAGTCTATTCCTGTTGCATCAAATCCCTTCTCAGATAAATAATTTACCGAATACCCACTTCCGCAACCTACATCTAATACTTTAATGCCCTCATTTGTTTTATACATTTCTATTACTTCATTAACAAGATTTAGGCCTCCTAAGCTAAATATATCTCTTTTATTAATCATTTATCTTCTAAAGCCTTTTCAACTCTTAGCATTTTCGAATACACTAAACTCTCGTCTATAAATACATTATTGCATTTTGGGCATTTGGGTAAATCAACAGGAAAACTACTACCTAAATATTCTAGAGTTACTTTTCCTCTTTCAAGGGGCACATTACATTTGGCACAAATCATGGACTCACTTGAGTAATCATAAAAGTCATCATAATTTTCTTTCATTTAATTCACCTCTATCTTCATTCTATGGCTATATGCGTTATAAACTAAATATTTTCCTTCTTCAATTTTATACTCAACCCAAAATGTAACATTTTTTATCCTGTAATATGCTAAGTTATGATTACTTGATTTGTTAAAGAATATATCTTGTGTTTCTTGCGCATGTTTTATTGTATCTTCAATATCTTTATACAAAATCATTCTATTTTCAAGCTTTTCTTTCAAATCATCATTAACAATTAATTGTATATCATATTTATTAGTCTTATCTTTTTCTTGTGTTAAGTCTAATTTTAGTTGGACTCTGTTGTATCTTCTTTCTGAAATATTAGGTTTTTTATTTTTTCCATCAAAATTATATATTAATTGTAAAATGTGTTTTGCATCTTTATTTTGTGATAAAAAACTATCTCTACAATTTATACAATAAGTCAAATAATTTAGTTCACTTTCTTTAATTCTTGATGAAACTATATTTTCCTTTAATTCCTTATTAGAAAAACAAGTAAGCCCACCATATCCACAACAAGTAGTTATTTCTCCGTTATAATTCAACTCTTTTAGATTAAATCCAAGTTTTTTTGCTATTTCTCTTACTTGGCTTTGTAACTCATCATCATATCTAACAGTGCATGGATCATCTATAGCTATTTCTTCATTGTTTCCAACGAATTTCAATTGATTATCACTAATATAATCGTAAATCATTTTTACTTTTGCATTTTTTAAATGAGAACTAAAAATTTTATAACATGTAGGACAAGCTGTAATAAGAATAGGATTATTGATTTTCTCCAATGTCTCTTTTATTAATTTTATTTCTTCATAAAACTTTTCTTCCTGTCCAGACCATTTTCCTATTACTCCACAACAGCCAAGAATTAATCCCACTTCATTTTTTAATTTTTCATTCAAATCATTATAAATTACTTTTACTAAATCAGGTTCAGATGCACATAGTTGACATCCTGGAAAAAACACATAATTTAGATTTTCCTTCGTCATAACTGTAAAAAACTCTTCACTATTACTAAATTCCATATCTTCCATGGCAAATTCAAAAGCCGATGGTGGCATTTTATTTGTTTTTACCATTTGCGTTCTTGCATATTCACAAACTTCGCCTAAATCTAATCCTCCTGGACAAATAGCTTTACATTGACCACAAAGGCTACATGAATTTATCATCTTGTTTGATGTTCTGTTGCCTAAAGCAATGGATAAGTTATTATAAACTTCTCTTGCCATTTTTTTAGGATAAGAATTATAATTTTTTAAAAATTCACAACCTTTTACACATTCCAGACAATTACAATCAATACATCTTTGTCCTTCTTTTATAGCTTCCTTCTCTGTATAAAACTGTTTATTACTAGGAATTGTTTCATATTCAATATCTACTTCTTCTAAATTTGTATATAGTTTTGTTTGGAAAACCCCTTCTTTTTCTCTTCCTTGAGTCATACTACTATGTTGGAAGTATCTGTCTATAGAAGTGGAAAGTCTTTTTCCTAAACTTATACATTCTACAGCTGAAACATTCATTGGACTGTGAAAAACTTTATCATTTTCATGCTGCAAAGTTATCATATTATAAGATAGATGCTCTTTATAAATATTCCCATCAAAAACTAATGCATCGTAATTCTCTTTATATTCATTTAACTTTTCTTTTTCAAAAGAGGAACTAAAATAAATTGTTATTCCTGCACTTTCAACTTTTTGTAAATCTTTTTTTATAATGTTTTCTTCTAATATATTTTTATAATTTTCATATATATTTTTACCTAATATATCTTCACTTTCATATAAATCAACAAAGTAACCCTTACTTTTTAATTCTATTGCACAACTTAATCCACTTAAACTAGTTCCAAATATTATTATTTTTTCTTTCTTTTTAGGTTTTAATAAAACTCTTGTCTTTACTTCTTTACCATAGTTCATACATGCCAGTTCAAGTTGTCTAATATTTATGGAATTACCTAGTTCTTTTCTTTTACACTGACTTTTGCATTTTTCTTCACAAATCCTACTTATTATATTTGGAAATATAACTTTTTTTTCATATATTTTTCTGCCTTCAGTAAAATCACCTTTTGCAACAGATTTACATAATTGTCTTCCATCTATATGTATAGGACACATAGCATTACACCAAGGATCTTCTTCTTGAATGCATTTACTTTCTAGTTCTTTTAATTTATCTTGACTAAGATTTTCCATAGTCTATTCTCCTTAAACAATTATATCCATTTTTAGTATTTAAAAAGGGACTTAAACTCTTGTAAAATATACTTAAGGTTAAGCCCCCTTTATTTGAATAAACAAGAGCAATAATTATAAAATCACTCTTTTATTTTTACTTCTTATTTAAGCATTTGCACCACTTTTTAAACCTTCTAATGCTTCTTTAACTACATCTGGTGTAGCTGGTACCTTAGTTATTCTAGCTCCAGTAGCATTAAATATAGCATTTAATATAGCTGGGTGAGGTGCTGCTAATGGTCCTTCACCAACTCCAGAAGCTCCATAAGGTCCATCTGGTCTTAATGCTTCTTCATAATGTATTTCTAAATCATCTGGTATATCTTTTATTTGTGGTATACCACATTTAACTAATGTAGTATGTTTTTCTAAATCTTCAAAATCTTCAGTTAATGCAAGACCTATACCTTGAGCTAGCGCTCCATAAACTTGACCATCAACAACAAGTTTATTTATTATCTTACCACAGTCTACCATACAAGTGAATTTTTCAACTTTTGTTTTACCAGTTTCCATATCTACTGCAACTTCTGGCATATTAACAACATACATATAGTTACTAAATGGAGCCCCTTGACCATCTTCTATTTGACAATCAGTACACATAGAAGCTACCCATTTACCTACGTATTTAGTTGGTAAACCTTCAGCTACCATTTCATCGTAAGTACGATAAGTTCCATCACCTTTATCTAATGCTTTTAATAAGTTTTCAGCAGCTATTCTAGTAGCATTACCTGTAACAACGTTTGATCTACTTCCACCAGCAGGACCACTGTTTGGAGTTTGACGCATATCACATAATACTAATTTAATATCTTCTGGTTTATATCCAGCAGCTTTTAAAGTAGCGTGAGCCATAGTTAATGTACCTATATCAGCACCTTGGCCATGATCTTCCCAAGAGTTGTACATAGTTACACCTTTTGGAGTTATTTCAGCATAAGCTTCAGATGAATCCGCACCATCAAGTCCACATCCATAAACACCTATAGATATACCTACACCACGTTTAACTTTATCAGTAGAATTTTCTTTAACTCTTACTTTAGCTTCTTCATATAATGGTCTTAATTTATCCATCATAGGTACTATAGAGTATACTTCTGGAGTTTGACCAGTTGGAGTAGTATCTCCTTCTCTATATGCATTTATATATCTTAATTCAAATGGATCCATTCCCATTTGATCTGCTAATACATCTATAGCAGTATCAGTTCCCATGAAACTTTGTGGAGCACCATATCCTCTAAATGCACTACCCCAAGCATGGTTAGTACATACAGTATAAGAAGTATTTCTTATATTTGGTATTCCATAACCTGAACCTACGAATTGAGTAAGACGCATAGTTAATAGGTCACCGAATTCTGAATATGGACCATGATCTATATAGTTTTCACCTTCAAGAGCAAGTATTTTACCATTTTCATCTGCACCAAGTTTTATTTTCATGAATGCAGGAGATCTCTTTCCAGTGTAAGTTATATTTTGATATTGAGTATAATTTAATGTTACTGGTCTTCCAGTAGCTAAACACGCAACACCTAACATAGATTCCATAGTTGGAGAGAATTTATATCCGAAAGTTCCTCCAGTTGGATTTTGTACTAAGAAGCATTTTTCTGGATCAATACCTATACCTGTACAAATCATTGCATGGTGTAAGTGAATTCCTATACTCTTAGAATTTATAATTAAGTTACCTTCTTCATCTTGATATGCTTGACCACAGTCTGGTTCAAGAGGTAAATGTGGTTGACGGCTACAATAAGATTCAACTTCAACTACATTAGGAAGTTTTTCCATTAATGGAGCTGTTTCTTCACCCTTTTTACAATCAGTTTTAAAGTAAACGTTAGGAGTTCCAGGATGTATTTCTATAGCATCTTCAGCCATTGCAGCTGGAGCACTCATATAAGCTGGAAGTACTTCTAAATCTACTTTAACTTTTTTAGCAGCTGCCTTAGCTTGTTCCTCAGTATCAGCAGCTACTAAAGCTATAGCGTCACCATATTGGAATACTTTTTCATCACAAAGAATTGGTCTATCCCATCCATCACCTTTATTTGCACTTGGGAAGAACACTAATCCATTTATTTTATTATTACCTTTAACATCTTTAGCAGTTATTACTTTATAAACACCAGGCATTTTTTCAGCTTCAGAAGTATCTATACCTTTAATATTTGCATGAGAAACTTCAGCTTGAACTAATGCTAATCTTAACGTTCCATCTGGCATTTGTAAGTTCATATCTGCACCGAAATCCCAAGTTCCTGTTACTTTAGCTTTTGCAGAAGGTCGAATATATTTTGTTCCTAGTATTTCATTTCCCACTGGTTGGAATACTAAGTCTTCTACTTTCTTTTCACCTCTAAGTACAGCTGCAGCATCCATAACTGCATCTACTAACGGCTTATATCCCGTACAACGACATAAGTTTTTGTGTTTTTGGAACCATGCTCTTACTTCTTCTCTTGTTGGAGAAGGATTTTCTTCTAATAATACTTTAGCTGACATAATAAATCCTGGGCTACAGAAACCACATTGTGCACACCCGTGACCCATCCATGCAACTTGTAATGGATGTAAATCTTCACCTTCTGCTAATCCTTCAATAGTTTGTATAACTGATTCATCCTCAACTTTTTTCATTTTCACTATGCAAGAACGAACAGCCTTATTATTTAAAATAATAGTACATGTACCACAGTGACCTTGACCACAACCTATCTTACACCCTGTAAGTAATAGTTGTTCACGAAGTACATTAGCCAAACTAGCTTCTGGATCAACAAATAACGTTCTTTTTACGCCATTAATATAAAGGACTTTTTTTAGTAGCAAATTTATTTCCCCCTTTTAAATTTTTATTCCTAAATTAATAAACTTGGACTATAATTTATGTAAATTTATTAATTAGCAAAATTAATACATATTTGGAGGTTATTATGATTAAAGATACTGTTTTAAATGAAGAAGTTTTTAAAGAAATATTTGATAAGTTAGTTTCTACATCTAATGCTAGGACTAATGAGGAATTAATTGTTTTGAGGGATTATACTATAAGTTATATTATAGACTACTTCAACAATAATTTAACTCCAAACAATACTCCTTTAGATTTTATTAGTTGTGATGAAATTACTGTAGAAGTTAGGGATAAGACTACTAATAGAATTTTCAGGAGAAATCTTGATATTTCTTACATAGAAAACTCTAATGGTTTAAAGTTGATGGGTGAAAATTTGAAAAGCGAACCATCAGAAATTGTATTTTTATCTGACACTGCAATAAATAAAATAATTGATGTAACTGGTCAAGGATTGAATAAATCAAGATGCCATGACTAATTTGTTTTCTAATTAATTTAATAATATCATAAGAATTTTCAAAAATCAATTTAACTATAGTATATTTGTTAAAGTTTTACTATAGAATTACAATCAATTACGCAAAAGGGATAAACTTTATGTGAGTTTATCCCTTTTTTTGTGGAACTATCTTTTTATTTTAAGACAGTCCCATTATTATTAAATTATTCATTAAGCTAATAATTCTTTTTCTTCTATTACTTTTTTTGCTTCATCTTTTGCAATTGCGATTTCATCAAAAGGTAATTTTTCTCCATTTATTAATTGGTATTTTTCATGACCTTTACCTGCAAAGACTATCATATCTCCTTTATTAGCATTTCTAATAGCATATTTTATAGCTTCTTCTCTATCTGCTATTTTTATTACTTCACAAGAAGATCCTTCAAAAGACTGGGCTATATCATTTATAACATTCATAGGGTCTTCAAAATCTGGATTGTCTGCTGTAAGTATAGCTAAATCACATTCACGAGCAGCAACATCACCTAATTCTTTTCTTCTTATTTCAGTTCGTCCACCTACTGAGCCAAATAAACATATTAATCTATCATGTTCATAGTTTTTAAGAGTTTGTAATATATTCTCTAGACTAACACCATTGTGAGCATAGTCAACTATTACTGTGGCATAAGGAAGTATTGATAAAACTTCCACCCTACCACTAACCTTAGCACTTTTTAGTGCATCTATCATAATCTCTTTTTTTACATCTAAATATTTGCAAACGGCTATAACTGCTAATGAGTTGTAGATACTAAAAGTCCCTGGAGAACATATAAAACAAGGAAACGTTTCTTCTTTTGTATTACAGTCAAAACTTACCCCAAGAGAATCTATTTCTTTTGAGTATCTTATATTATTTGCAGTTAAATTCGCATTATTTTCTATTCCAAAAGTCTCCACATCACAAGTGGCTACTTTTATTATATCTTTTGCATACTCATCATCAGCATTAATAATTCCATGTTTAGCCATTTTAAATAATCTTGCTTTACATTGTAAATAGTGCTCAAATGTTGGATGTTCCTTTGGGCCTATGTGATCCGGCGATAAATTTGAAAAGACAGCTACATCAAAATCTATATCTTCTACTCTATTTTGCATTATTCCACCAGAAGAAACTTCCATAGAAACACATTTCACACCACTGTCTAGCATTTTTCTAAAGATTCTATGTAACTCATAGCTTTCTGGAGTAGTATTGGCAGTAATTTCATAAGTTCCATTGAAGAAAGTTCCATTTGTTCCTATTACACCAGTATTAACTCCTGATTCATTTAAAACAGTTGCAATATAGTTTGTTATAGTTGTTTTTCCCTTAGTTCCTGTAACTCCAATTATTTTCAGTGAGTTAGAAGGCTTTTCAAAAAAGTTATGTGATATTCTTGATAAACTTATTCTTGTATCTTCAACAAATAACTTTATCACACCACTTGGTAATTCCATAACATATTTACTAGATTCCATTCCTTTTTGTAGTAAAAATACTCTAGCTCCATTATCATAAGCATTTTTAACAAACCTATGGCCATCTACAGTTTCTCCCACAAGTGCAACAAATATAAATTCTTCTTTACAACTTCTAGAGTTATATGCTATATCTTTTATTTCAATCTCCTTAATTTCTTCTAAAGGTAAGTTAGATGTAAAACTTACATCTTCCATTAGTTTAAATAACTTCATAATATACTTCCTTTCTCATTCTAAAAAATAGAGTAGGTTAACTACTCTATTTTAATTTTCTTCCGCTTCTTAATATAGTTTCTCTAGCAAGAACTTCCAGAGAATCTATATAAAAATTTCCATCTAGTTTATTGTCATTTTTTAATATGGATAACTCTGTACATCCAAGAATAACTCCATCACAACTATTTTCTTTTAAATAATCTACTATAGAATTAAACTTGTCCATATCAGCTGGTTTACCACTTTTTATATCATCGTAAATTATTTCCATTATTTGAGACTGTCTATTTTCGTCTAATACTAAATATTCTATATCATACTTTTCACACATATTTTGGTATAAATTAGTTTTAATGTTTCCAGTAGTAGCAAGAATACCTAGTTTTTTATGATTAGTTACTTTAGCATGTTTAATTGTTTCTTCTACAATATTTACTAAAGGTATATTAACACTATTAACTATTTTTTCATAGAAATAATGTGCCGTATTGCATGTTATTACAATAAAATCCACACCATACTTTTCTAATTTCTTTGCATCATCTATTAATATTTTTGATGGATCTTCGTTAGAGTTACCTACTATAAAGGCTGTTCTATCCGGTGTAGTCGCTCTATTTGTTATTATCATATCTACATGCTCTTGGTCAGTCTTTGCTTCTGTCATATTTACTACCATTTCATAGAAATATACAGAGGCCATAGGTCCTAGGCCGCCTAAAACACCTACCGTTATATTATTCATATTATCACCAATCTACTTACAGTATTTTTTAAATTTTCTAAATTGATTTACATGATATAAGAATATATACCATCTTCTTTTGAAGTTTCCTTTTAAGTCAGCTTCATATCCAAATGATGTAGCAGATTTTCCTGCAGCATCTAATTCTTTACATTTATTTACTAATTCTTGACTCTTTACATATTTATATACTACCTTTTTTGGTATACACCTCCAGAAGAAAGGTTCTTTTTGTATTTTTAAGTCTAACTCTTTATTGTTAACTCTATCTTCTACAACAAACTTAGCTATGTTATTTCCTGAAGATGTTACGTAGTAGTTACTTCTACCTTGTCTTAAGTTTATTTCAAAGACTTTGTATTTATTGTCTCTTTCATCGTATTTTATATCAAAGTTTGAATATCCTGTATAGTTTATACTTTCTAAGAAGTTTTTGAATTTAGTCATTACTTCTTCATCGTATTCTGTTATGATAGCTGCATGATTTCCTATTCCTTTTGGAGTATGTTCTTCTAATAAAACATGTCCTAAACATTGCATTTTAACTTTACCATTTTTATCTGAGTAACAAGTTAAAACTCTCATATGCGAGTCATCTCCAGGTATAAAATCTTGAACTATCATAGATTTTTCATAACCATGAGAATATATTTTTTCTATTTCTCTTTTAAACTCTTTTTCATCTTGTATAAGATATGCTTTATTCATTCCTTCAAAAGCATTTTGGAAAAATGATATGCTATCAGATGCTTTTAATATAACTGGATAGTTAAATCCAAAGTCACCTATTTCATCACCCTTATTGTATATATATGTTTTAGGATAATCTAGTCCATATTCTTCACACATATTGTAAAATAATTCTTTTTCTATTAACTTATCTTTAAGTTCAGCTCCTATATAAGGTACTATGTACTTTTCTGATAATACATCTCTATAATCTATTATTAATTCTGCGTACTCATCAGTACATCCGTGAATTATAAGTTTTTTATTTGGCTGCGCTAGTTCATCTGCAGTTTTTAATAAAACTTTAATAAACTCTTCTTTATTTCCCATATTAGGATCTACTCTAAAATCTATTATATTACTGTCCTTTGTTGCTCCAAGTAACATTTTTCCAAAAGCTATTGATTTTACTCCATAAGCTTCATGATAAGCTCTAGCCACAGAATAACAGTTTATATCTCCACCAACCAACACAGGTTGAATTTTAATTTTATCCACTTTATCCACCTCTTATTCTTTTTAAATACATTGGTTATTATACTTTATTTCTCACAATCTGTCAAAAAAATGACTGTTTTGTAAGTATTGCTAAATGTTGAAATATCAATAATATATGATAATATAAAGCCTTTATCTTACAATAATATTTTAATTTATAAATTTTAATATTATTATTTCCTTATTTATCTATCTATAATTAATATTTGTAGCTTCACAAAACTATTATTAACATATTAAATTAATTTAAATGTAAAAAATACTATAGGCTAACTTATTTTACATAAATTAACCTATAGTATCATATAGTTTTTGCATTATATATATTTCTTATAACTTTGATAATGCACCTAAAAGTATTTCTTCTTTAAAAGGTTTTACTATAAATCCTTTAGCACCATATATAATAGCCTCTTTCATTTTTGCTTCTTGTCCTAGTGCTGAAACCATAACTACTGATGCCCCTGGATTTAATTTTTTAATCATTCTCAAAGCTTGTATTCCATCAAGTTCAGGCATAGTTATATCCATTGTAACTATATCTGGGCTTAATTCTTTGTATTTTTCAACAGCTTCTAAACCATTTTCTGCTTCTCCTACTATTTCATACTCATAATTTGAAAGCATATTTTTTATTGTCATACGCATAAAGGCTGCATCATCAACTATTAATACTCTTTTCATAACTTTCCTCCATTGTTTCAAATACATTTTGTTAACTTAGTCTTATTTATATTTTAATTCTTTTAAGATTCAAAAACTATACTTTATTTTTTTTATATACTGATGGTTTTACTCTTTTTAAATCAGTTTTTAGATTAGACAAACTTTCTGACATTCCAATTATTAAGTATCCACCTGGCTTTAAGGAGTCGTATAATCTATTAATTAATTTTTGATTTGTAACATTATCAAAATAAATCATTACATTTCTACAAAAAATAACATCATATTTTGATTTACTCCAACCTAAACTATTATTTAAGTTAAAATATTTAAACTCTACTAATTTTTTTATATTTGGATTTACCTCATATTTTTTTTCATCTATTTTTTTAAAATAATTTTTTACCCATGCTGATGGTAACTTCTCTATTTTATCATTTGAGTAAATTCCATCTTTAGCTTGTTTTAATACTTTGTTTGATATATCAGATGCCGTTATAGCTATTCTTTGACTTGAATTAGTGCCTAAAATACTTGAGGCTAACATGGCAATACAATAAGCCTCTTCACCTGTTGATGAAGCTGCAGACCAAATTTTTAACCCTCCAAGTGGTGGTATTTTTGAACTTGGTATTAATACGTTCTCTTTTAAAAACTCAAAATGCATTTCTTCACGCATAAAATATGTATAGTTCGTAGTTAATTTTTCTACTAACATTGATACTTGTTCACCTGTTTTATCTTGCATCAAATTATCTATATAACTGTTATAATCTGAAAATCCTAATTTTTTAACCATCATTAGTAGTCTTGTTTCTATTAATGTCCTTTTATTTTCAAGATTAACTCCATAATTATTATACATGAAATTTCTCAATCTTGCAAAATCTCTATCTGTCAACTGCATAATTATTTTCCTCTACTATCGTCATTAATGAATCACAATCTAGTATTAATTGTATATCATTATTTATTTCACTAACAGATTTTATAAAGTTATTTTTTCCTACCTCTTGGCTAGAATCCATATTCATGCTACTTTCTGGTGAAATATGAATTACTTCATTTACTGTATCAACTATTAATCCTATTTTATTATCATTATTTTCGATTATAATGATACAAGTTCTCTCATTATACTTTATAGGTTCTATATCAAATCTTATTCTAGCATCCATAACTGGAATAATCGTACTTCTTAAATTTATAATACCATTCATGTATTTTGGAAGGAATGGTACCTTTGTTATTGGTAACATTTCTATAATTTCTATAATGTATTTGGATGATAGTGCATACTTTTGATTATTCACTACAAAAACCATATACAAATCATCTATTCTATTTTCTGCTTCTACATCACTTGCATACATAAATACTACCCCCTTTTTAATTAGATTAACTTCTCACCTTTACCAACGCTCTTTACATGTAATTTATTAGTTGTTGTATCAAATACAATAGTTCTTCCACAAGTACCTAATGTATCTTCTGATACAATTGGAATATTTAATTTAGCTAAGGTTTCTTTACATGATTTTACATTTTTTTCACCTATAGTAAATACACTACTTGATGAATTATTAAAGTTAAACATGTGTGCACCACCCGCTAACTTTGCTCTTATAAATCTAGAATTTGCTCCTAGTTTTTTCATATCTTCATATAATGCAACTATTCCTGTATCAGCATACTTTGCTTTGTTTACTATTATTTTTTCATTTTTGGAGCTAGAAAGTAAAATATGTACTAATCCTGCAATTTTATTTATCTCATCATAAAGAATTACACCACAACATGATCCAAGTCCTATAGTCATAATTTTTTGTGGCACTTTTACAATCTTATACTCTGCTATACCTACAGTTTCCATTATGTAATCCTACACAGCAAAGCCTAAAGATGATAATAATTTAGTACATGATGACACATTAGGAATAAAATAGTACTTTCCTTCCACATCATGATTTTGAGTAAAAAAGTCTGTTTCAATACATAATATTGAACCAAAGTCTAATCCGTATAATGAAATTGGTAAGTTCATTATTGCTCTTACCATATCTATACTAAAATGAGGTATTGATGGTGTTATGGTTAAATTTGTCATATCAGATATTGCTGTTAAATATGTTCCACATAATATATTACATATTTCTCCCATTGCACTCAATTCTTTACACATTTCTTCATAATTATTTTTATCATGTTTAATTTCTTTACCTGATAATTTTGAAAGTAAATTAAAAGCAGAATCTATTTTCATGATAACCATGATAAAACCTTCCATATCTCCTGAAAGTTGTAAAACTGTTCCTACTACCAATTCCTCTGGTGAGTTGTAACTTTTAGTAATATCATCAAGTTCAATCATATCGCTGTTCGGTATTCCAATATCAACTAATTCATTTAACATTGTAGCTAATGATGTTGATGCATTACCAGATCCTATATTACTAATTTCACGAAATATATTTAATTTATCACAAGTAATTGTCATATATACCCTCTTTCTATCTAATCTTTAGATTATTTTTTTATTTCATTTCTTTTGAGTTGGTTTAATATTGCATTTGGAATCATATCTAAAGATGTTTCCTTTATAACTGCACCCATGTTATTTGCTGCCATTGGCATACCGTAAACAGTACATGATTGTTTATTTTGACCAATAGTATACCCACCAGCTTTTTTTATTTCCAATAAGCCTCTTGCTCCATCAGATCCCATACCTGTTAAAATAGCTGCTATAGATTTTTCTTTAGCCTCATTTGCCACAGATTCAAATAAGTAATCCACTGATGGGCAATGACCACTCACTTTATCGCCTTCTTTAACTTGTATTAAAAACTTATTATTTTTCTTTACAATACCCATTTGCAAACCGCCTGGAGCAATGTATGCATGGCCTGGCAATATAACTTCTCCATTTTTTGCCTCTGTTACGTTAATTATACATTCTCTATTTAAACGTTCAGCATATCTTTTTGTAAATACGGGAGGCATATGTTGTGTAATTACTATTCCTGGAAGACCTAGAGGAAGTTCTTTTAATACTTTTCCTATTGCCTCTACACCTCCCATAGATGCTCCTATAGCAATTATCTGATCACTATTGTTTCCTATACTAGTTAATTTTTTAGAGCTTATTTTTTCATCTATCTGTCTACTAACTTTCGTAAAATTTCTTTTTAAATCTATTTTAGCTACTGATGCTTCCTTTATTTTAGTAGCCAAATCTATTGCAAATTCGTTCATAGTACTTGATGTTGGTTTATCTACAAATCCTACTGCTCCAGCTGATAAAGCCTCAAAACATTTGTCATTAGCACCACTTATAACAATTGTAGGTATTGGACACTGGCTCATTAGAATTTTTAAAAATTCAATTCCATTAAGACCCGGCATTTCTATATCTAATGTTAATACATCTGGTCTATATTGCATTACTTTATCTCTTGCATCATAAGAATCTTTGGCTGTTTCTACTACTTCTAACTCTGAATCTTCTTGAAGGTACTTTGATATAATACGCCTAAATATAATCGAATCATCAATTACTAATACTTTTATTTTATTTTCCATCTATTCTTTCTCCTTTTGTATTAGTATATCTTATCTATGTATCATAGCATTAACATCCAGTATAAGACTTATAGAACCATCTTCTAAAATAGAACATCCTGCCAAATAAGATTGTACTCCTTCAAATTGTGTCAGTATTGTAGGTATAGGTTTAATTACAACCTGTTGTTGTCCTAAAATACTATCTACTATAAGGCATATATTGCCCATCTCAGATTCTACCAAAATCATAATTCCATCATCTTTTTTAGCATCACTTAATCCTAAAATTTTTGATAACCTACAAATTTTATAACAATTTCCCCTTATAATACTATGTTCTTCACCATTTGGATTTTCAACAATATCATAGGCTCCATATCTGAAAACTTCTTTTATATTAAGCGAAGGAATAATATACGTTTCATCATCATTTTTTATTTTCATACCATCTACTATGGCTAATGTTAATGGAATACGTATTGCAAATGTAGTTCCTTTTCCTTGCTCACTATCTATACTAATAGAGCCTCTTAACTTGCGTATATTAGTATAAACAACATCCATCCCTACACCTCTACCAGAATACTCAGTTACAGCTTCTTTTGTAGAAAATCCTGGTGCTAAGATGAAATTGTATGCTTCTTTATCACTAATTTCATTAATACTCTTGCTAGTTATTCCTTTTTCAATTGCTTTTTTTACAATTGCCTCTTTATTTAAGCCTCTTCCATCATCTTTTATTATGATTAGAATATCGCCTCCAGTATTTTTTGCCTCTAATGTTACAGTTGCTTTCTCTGGTTTTGTTGTATTTTTTCTTTCCTCTGGTGTTTCTATTCCATGATCCATACTATTTCTTACCATATGCATTAGTGGATCTGATATATTTTCTAATATATTTTTATCTACCTCTGTTTGTTCTCCTATTAATACTAAATCAACTTTTTTCCCAGTTTTTTTGTTCATATCTCTTACTACTCTTTGCATTTTAGTAAAAGTTGATGATATAGGTACCATACGGATAGACATTACAACATCTTGCAATTCATTTGTTAATTGATGTAATCTTCTTGCTTGTTTTTCGAAATTATCTGGATCAAAATTTTCTAATTGAGATTGTTTTTCAACCATAGATTCAGTAGTTACTATTTCTCCTACTAAATTCATTAAACTATCTATCTTATCAATGTTCACTGTTAAATAACTATTTATATTTTCTTTTTTTGTTTGAGTCACTTTGTCTTTTTTATTATCTTCAGCTTCTTTAATATGATCTTTGTTGCTTTTTAAATCCTCACTAATTTTACTTATTTCTATATTTTCTTCTACTACTTCTATTTCTTTCTCAGCAGTATCAGTAGCAATTTCAACTTCATCAAGCTTTAAATTAATTTCTTCGATTTCTTCTACTTGTTCTACTTCTTCTACTTGTTCTATTTGTTCTACTTCATTTGATGCTCTAGAAATTTCAGTAATTTGTAAAGTCTTTAAGAACATTGTTCCTTGAAGACACTTTTCTAAGCCAGACTTATCATTTTCTGTTTTCACATACATAGTAAAGCCGTCTTTAACTATTTCTTCATCACAATCTCCCATTAAGTCCGCTGGAATAGTTTTCTCTATAGTACATAAATCTTCTATAGATGTGGTTACTCCAAGAGCCCTAATTCCTTCCATACCACATCCATCTTCGAATAATATTTTTATGCAATATTTTTTTTCACTACCTATTAGTTCACTTTCATCCTTATCTTCCATAGTTTGCTGACTTATTTCTTCCTCAACTAAGTTAAAGTCCATATCTGATATGCTTTCATCATTATCTACTTCATCATTTTTTAATAATTTTAAAACTTTATCATGTAGCTCATCTATACTTGATTCTGGAAGCAATCCCTGTTGAATATTTGAAATTTCTTCTTTAAGAAAATCAATACTTAGTAATACAACATCAATTATTTCTTCCCATTTTTCACTAGAAACTTCAAGCCCTTTACGTATTTCATCAAAAACATCTTCTATACAATGTGTTAGTTTTGTTAAACTATCATACCCCATCATAGCAGAAGAACCTTTTATCGTATGCATAGCTCTGAAAATTTCTTCTATTTCTTTATTTGCCAATCCTCCAGTATCTGAATGATCTACAAGTAAAATTTCTTCTAATTGCTCTAATAGCTGCATGTTTTCCTGCACATAAAATTCATTCATAGAATCTATTCCACTCATATCTGTCTCCTTTTATAATTAAAATTTAATAGATTTAATTTTTCATTGTTGTTTAATCAACTGTTAAATCAAATTAAATGTAATTTTTTCATATAATTTTTTTATATATTATACGGATAAATTATCTAATACTTTAGTTTTTATAAATAAATTACTTTTTAGTATTTAAATCGATTTTAATTTATAAGCTTTTCATCATTAATTAATTAATTAAAATTATTTTAAAAATTTATTACATTATTATCATAATTTAGATTATCTTAAAAATTTAAAGTATCTTGAAAATTGGACTCTTCTTTTAACTCAAATTTGTCAATAAGTGATTTTAACAATTGAGCCTGTCCACTTAATTCTTCACTTGCTGCTGCACTTTCCTCACTTGTTGCTGAGTTTGTTTGCACAACCTCTGAAATTTGTTCTAGCCCTAAAGTCACTTGATTTATTGCATTTGATTCTTCATCAGACGCTTTTGCTATATCATCTATTAAAACAATAACTTGATAACTTGTGTCAATTATTTTCTGAAGCGACTTGGCTGTATTATCTACTAATACACTTCCATTATCAACTGCCTTTATAGAATTTTCTATCAATGTTGCCGTATTTTTTGCTGCTTCTGCTGATTTTGCTGCTAGATTTCTTACTTCATCTGCTACTACTGCAAATCCTTTACCTGCTTCTCCTGCTCTTGCTGCTTCTACTGCTGCATTTAATGCTAGTATGTTTGTTTGGAAAGCTATATCATCTATTGTCTTTATTATTCTTCCTATTTCATTTGATGTAAATGAGATTTCATCCATGGCTTTTACCATTTCTTTCATTTTTTCATTTCCTTCTTCTACTTCTAGTCCTGCGGTTATTGATAGTTGGTTAGCTTCTCCTGCATTTTTTGCTGTATTTTTAATTTTATTAGATATATCAACTATTGTAGCCGATAGTTCTTCTATAGCCCCAGCTTGTTCTGTTGCTCCCTGTGATAACATCTGTGCCCCACTTGCTACTTGCTCTGATGCTGTTTCAACTTCTTGTGATGCTGCATTTATTTGTGACATTGTATCACTTAGATCATTCGTAATTTTATTTAAAGAGTTTTCAATATAACTAAATACTCCAATATATTCTGCTTCAGGTTCTATATTAAAGTTACCTGATGAAACTTTGTCTAATATATTTACAGTATCCTTAATAACTACATTTATCTCTTTACTCATCTTACGCATGCTTTCAGATAAAACTCCTAACTCATCTTCTGATTCATAAGATATTTCAATATCAAAATTACCTTCTGCCATGTGATTTGCAGATTCTTCAATTTCTTCAATTGCTCTTACAATTAATTTTGTAACTTTTATACATATTAATAAACCAGCTACTATACTAAGGACACTTAAAATAGTTGAAATAATATTAGATCTCAATACTCTTACGTCTACATCTTTTATAAACTTTTCACCTAACAAATCTGCTTCATTATATATCTCTATGGCATAATTCTCACATGCATTGTATGCTTGTACAAATTCACTACTTGAATCGGATAATAATATATCTACCTTATTCCAATTCTCTTCCTCCATAATCGGGTATATTTTTTGAGACTCTTCTTTTGTTTCTTCAATAGAACTCTCAAGATTATCAATTAATTCAATATTTGCATTTTCAATATTTTTCATTTCATTTAGTCTATCTATTACGCTGTCAAAATCCTTATTGGCTAACTCTTTATATTTTCCATACTCTCCTGAACTATAGGCATTACTAATATTTTGTCTAGCTGATACTAAATCTTTACGTATTTCCATAGCTTTATTAGTTAATTGGTAAGGTCCTTCATATAAATTATGACTAAGGTTACTTGACTTGCTTAAGTTAATCAGTGCATTAATACTTGCACAAGATGCTATTAACAATACTACTAAAAACGGTACCAATATTTTATATCCAATTCTAAGGTTTTTATATTTAAACCTATCATTTTTCGCCAATCTTATTTTTTTCATCCTCTTCCTCCGCAATATAATTTCCCTTCTATTAACTATGCTATATTATCAACTATTCTAAATTAAAACTTATTTCTTTATTATAATTTTGACTATCTTTTAAGTTAAACTTACTAATAAGTGTTTTTAACTGACTTGCTTGTCCACTTAATTCTTCACTTGCTGCTGCACTTTCCTCACTTGTTGCTGAGTTTGTTTGTACCACCTGTGAAATTTGTTCTAATCCTAAAGTCACTTGATTTATTGCATTTGATTCTTCTTCAGATGCTTTTGCTATATTTTCAAGTAAAGTAGCTACTTTACTAGTTTTATCCAATATTATTTGTAATGATTGTGATGTATTGTCAACTATACTAGTACCATTTGCAACTGCATTTATAGAATTCTCAATTAAAGTCGACGTATTTTTAGCTGCTTGCGCTGATTTTGCTGCCAAATTTCTAACTTCATCTGCTACTACTGCAAATCCTTTACCTGCTTCTCCCGCTCTTGCTGCCTCTACTGCTGCATTTAATGCTAATATATTTGTTTGGAAGGCTATGTCATCTATTGTTTTTATTATTCTTCCTATTTCATTTGATGTAGATGATATTTCGTCCATGGCAATAGTCATATTCTTCATCTTTTCATTACCATCATTTACTTCTTTACCTGCATCTATATATAAGTTGTTTGCTTCTTGTGCATTTTTTGCTGTTTCTTTTACTTGATTTGATATTTCAACTATAGTTGCAGATAATTCTTCTATTGATCCTGCCTGTTCTGTAGTACCTTGAGATAACATTTGTGCTCCACTTGAAACTTGGTCTGATGCTGATTGAACTTGTTCTGATGCTACATTAATTTGTGACATGGTATCGCTTAATTGACTAGTGATCTGATTTAAAGATTTTTCAATATTGTTGAATACTCCAATATATTCTACTTTAGGTTCAACATCAAAATTGCCTGATGCAATCTCTTTTAGTACGTGAACTACATCATCAATTATAGACTTTGTTTCATTACTCATTTTCATCATACTATTAGATAAACTTCCCAGTTCATCTTCTGATTCGTAGTCTATTTCAATATCAAAATCACCTAATGCCATTTTATTTGCTGCAATTTCTAATTCCTCAATAGGCTGTCTTATTTTTCTTGTAATATATATACATATTAATATAGCTCCTATAATAGTACACATAGACATTACTACGCATATTGTCCAAACTTTTCTTACCTTTTTAGTAACATCATCTTTAAACAAATTTCCTTCTTCTATTTCAGTTTCATAAAGAGTCGTTGCATTATCTGAAACAGCAAGATAAGCTAAATAATAATTACTCTTTTCATTAACAATTAAATTTTCTATTGTTTCTTTATTTCCATTTTCTATGACTGTATGTACATTTTCATATTCTTGTTGAAAATTTTTAATTGAAGTTTCTAACGTCTGAGTTAAATTAATATCTGCAACAGGATTATTTTTTATTTTCTCTATTCTTTCATATAAATTTTCAAAATTTTCGTTAATAGTTGGCTCGTAATTAGAAAGATCTTTTTCAACTACTGCGTATGCAATATTTTGATCAATAGATAAAATATCTCTTCTAATTCCCATGGCTTCATTTGTTAATTGGTATGGTCCTTCAAATAAATCAACTATATGCTCTCCTATTAATCTTAAATTCCTTATAGATAATGTCCCTATAATTGCAAAAGCTATTAATAACATTCCAAAACCCAAAGCCATTTTTTTCCCAAACTTTAAATTTTTAAATCTTCTATCCATTTCCTTCTCCCCTATGACTTTCTGTCAGAATTTATTCACTTATAATATTACGGATATTTTTTCTATTTCTTTATACTAAACATTTAACAAATAATTGATTTCAAAAGATATATTTTGCACAAAAAAAGTGCATAAGTCAAAAATATATTTTCCTTATACACTTTCTTAACTATGTAGTTTTTGCGGCCTCATCTTTACAAAACTTTTCCTTGTATGAATCCATAAATTTTTCCACACATTTTTTTACTTCCATCTCACTTGGTAATACAATACTTTTTCTTTCATCTAATATAAATCGTGTTTCATTTTTAACCAATGCATTACATGACAACTTTTTGTTTACGCTACCTTTCATATCTAACAATAACTTTGAAATTTCTCCTTTAGTTATATTATGTAATATAACCTTGCATTCTTTTTCAGTTAATATATTATCATATATTATCCTTTCCAGCTCCTCATTAAACATCTCCATTATTGTTTGCCCTCTATTTTTAGTATACTGCTCAGTTATATATTTACTAATCCTTATGTAAAATAATACTAGTATGCTCATTGTAAGGGATATGATAAAAATAGGTAAAAATAAATATAGATTATCTTTGAATGTACCACCATTAGTTATTATCTGCATTACTATAATGGCTAGTGTTAGTCCTGCGATAAATGATGCTATTTTTATATTTTTCATTAATTTTTTCTTTGTTGTTAAGTCATCATCTTCTCCAATATCATCGTCAATCATAACATCTAAGGGTTTATATAAGTCTAGACTATTTATTTTTTTCACATAGTTAATTTTATCACAAAACTTACTAAACTCCTCTTCCCCTATTATTTCGGTTAATTCTAATTCCTTTATGAAATCTTCACCATATACTGTAATAGCTCTTATTACTGACTTTTTTAATGCTGTCTCTCTACTATCCCCATTCCATATTGCCAAAGCATACTCTATACTTGCAGATATACCCAGTACGTGATCACATTCTATACTTTCATCTATAGCAAATATCTCTATGCCCTTTATTTTTCCTTCATAGGATATATCTCTTGCCTGATTATATGTTATAGTTCCCCTTTTCAATACTTTACTTGGATCTATATCTTGATCTGCAGTTAATCCCTCTTTAATTCTTTCCAAGAAATCACTTATCGCTTCTTCATATTTGTCACAAGGTATTTCTATTTTTATAGGCGATCCATCATTATTAACATATCTAAGTTCTCCATAGTTTAAACAAGCATCTACACATCGTTCACCTGTACTATTATATTTACTTTTTAACATTTTCGCCATAAATTTTCCATCCTTTGCTATGTAGATATTTATTTTAAAGTTTTAACAAGTTCTTCTTCTCCAAGAATACTTGTTATTCTTATGCCAAAATTTTGATCTACTATCACAGCCTCCCCATAACCAATTTTTCTTCCGTTTACAAATATTTCAAGTTCTTGATTTTCTAATGTATCTAACTCTATTAATGATCCTTTTGTAAGTTCAAAAACATCCTTTAGTGTCATCTTTGTTCTTCCCAACACTGTACTTATCTCTAATTCTATATCTAAAACTCTATCAAAATTTTCTGCCATATTTTATTCCTCCTTACCTATGCTGTCTACAATTACTATACCTCTTTTATTTTCAATTAATCCAGGTTTACATTTAAAAGATTTCGAACCTGCAACATAAAGTTCTATTTCTTCATCTATTTTTGAATCCAACTTTATTACATCTCCAACATTTAAGTCTAATAATTCTTGAACCTTTATCTCAGCCCTGCCTAATAGAGCAACAACATCTGTACTTGCAGCGTAAACATTATTATATATCGCATTTGTAAATTCAAAGTCATAGTCAATATTTTTGCTTTTAAAAAGTTTTTTTGTCTCTAATTGTGGTAATATGGGTTCCATACAACTATATGGTTTACAAAACCTCATTTTTCCTACCTCTTTATCGCCATGCATCATTTTCATATGTGCAATTAATACTGACTCACTTACTGGATATTTTTTACTAGAACTAAGATTTAAGTGAACTTCTAATACTTCTCTATATTCACATCCTTCCACCACGTGAAGTTTTGTCAAAAAATTTTCACTAGCATGATGAATTAGTTGCTTATCAATTTCTGTAAGTTCCCTTGTGTAGTCATCAAATTTCCCATCTCCTCCAAGCATGCAATCTATAAATGTAAGAGCTATCCCTTTATCTATCTGATATATAAGACCATTTACTAAAGGCTGTATGGCATGTTCAACTATAACAGCATCAGAAGTTACCATATTTGTAAATTCTTCATAGTTTGTTTGTTCTATCTTTTCTACCTTACAGGCTATATCCTTTTGTTTTAACTCATAATTTAAAAATATATTAATGTTTTTACAAAATTCCTCTGCTATTACAGATACGAATCTCATATTGTCGGAAGAATATCTTTGAGGTTTTTTAAAATCATATTTTTTTATATCATGTACCATATTATTTTCATTCTACCTTTCTTATCTTGATTGAAGATTATTAATCATACTCCACATCTCATCTACAGCCTGTATACCCTTACTATTAAATTGAAAGGCTCTTTGCACAGCAATTAAGTCAGTCATTTCACTTGATAAATTCACATTAGACATTTCAACATAACCCTGCCTAATATCTGATCCTTGATAAGCATTCATACTAGCCCCTTCTTTTAAAGCAAATAAACTATCACCTATAGATATTAAGTCATTTGTTCCCTCTGTAACATATAAATTAATTCTTCCTACCATTGTATCATCTAGGTATATTTGACCTTCTTTATTTATACTTAATTTACCATCTGATAAATCAACATTTTGTCTATTAAATCCATTGGCATATGTAATATCTACTGAATTTCCATAAGCATCCACTAATGTTCCACTTGCATCTAAACTAAAATCTCCATTTCTTGTAAGACAACGACTTCCGTCTTGTTTAATAACACTGAAAAATCCTTCTCCATCTATTGCTAAATTAGTATCTATACCAGTGTTTTTCAGAGGGCCTTGAACCATATTTCTAGTTGCTTGTGCTATCTTGGCTCCCGTACCTGTCAAGCTATCATTTGAACTATGTGGATTATAACCACTTTCCAAAGATTTTGTATATAAATCTAAAAATCCCACATCTAATTTTTTATAACCTGTTGTTTGGGAGTTTACTATATTATTAGATGCAATATTTATTTTTTCCTGATTTGCAATCATACCAGATGTGCTAGTACGTAATATATTGTACATATTCTTCCCCCTATCTTATACTTTTCCTATTTCATTAGCTATTTTGTATAATATGGAATCCATTGCTTGTACTACTTTTTGGTTAGCTTCAAATTCCTTCACTGTTTCCATAAGCAAAGCTGTTGAATTTATTGGATCTACATTTGAACTTTCTAAATAGCCTTGTTTTATATTAAAATTTGTAGTATTAGTTGGGTTTGTACCTGTGTAAACCCCATTCCCAACTTTTTCTAAATTATCATAATTTTGAAAATTAACTACTCTAAATCTATATCTTTCTTGATTATTAATACTAATTCTGTTATCTGAACTAACAGATAGATTACTATTCCCTACGTTAATACGCTCTGTAGCACCTGTGGCATTATTTATTCCTAAAACATAATGACCTGAGTTTGTTATTAAGTATCCTTGTGCATCAACAGTGAAATCCCCATTTCTTGTATAATATCTGTTATTTTGATTATCCATAACTTCAAAAAATCCATTACCTTCTATTGCAAAATTCATATTATTTCCTGTTGAAACATGAGTCCCTTGGCTATAATTAGTAAATGTATCATCAATTCTTACACCAAAACTCATAGTTCCTAAATTTTGTTTATTTGCTTTTCCATCTTTGTAGTTATCATTATTATATAACATAACTTCATCAAAACTCTTCCCAAGCAAAGTTTCTTCTTTATATCCAGTAGTATTTATATTAGCTAAATTATTTGTAATGATACTTTGTCTAGACTGAAGTGTTAACATTGATGATACTGATGTATATAATCCTCTTAACATATTTCCCCACCCTTAATCTATGTATTTTATTCTTTTCATCTCTGCTCTTAAATTAGATATTGCCCTTGTATTTAGCTGAGATACCCTAGATTCTGATACACCTAATACTAGTCCTATTTCTCTTAATGTCATCTCTTCATAATAATACAGTGACAATACTAATTTATCTTTTTCTTTTAAATTATCTATAGCCTTTGCCATTACTTCTTGAAGTTCTTGTTTTTCAATAATAGTACTAGGAGATTGTTCTTCTTTTTCTCTTATAGTATCTATAAGTTTAACTTCACTTTCATCTTCATATATAACCCCATCTAAAGATATATTACTTCTATTCATCATCTTCAACTTTATATCATTTGCTTCTTTTATAGATATATCCATATATTTTGATATTTCCTCTAAACTAGGTTGTCTATAGTAGGTATTTTGTAAATTCTCTACACATTTATTATACTCTTTAATTTTACTTGTGTAAGTTCTAGAAATAGGGGAATGCCTTCTTATTTCATCAATTATATATGATGAAATTCTAATCGATGCAAATGTTGAAAATTTTACACCTCTATTTTTATCAAACTTTGTACTTGCATCAATTAAGCCCATTACCCCATAACTTATTAAGTCTTCGTACTCCATCCCAATTTTATTTGTATAGTATTTTGATGCTATATGTCTAACAAGAGACATGTTATTCACAATAAGTTCTTCTTGTTCATGTGTTTCCACTATATTTTCCCCCTTTAACTATATGCAAACTACACCTTGAGATTTTATCTGTATATCACTTGGTACTTCATTAAGCGATAATATTACTACATTTGGAAATACCATTTCTACTAACTTTCTAAACGGTGCTCTTATTTTTGGAGATACCAATAATATAGGTCTATTATTGAAACTTATATCGTCAGTTACATTATGTATATTTTTAAATATATTATTTGTTGTATCTGGGTCGATTGCTGGATAAGTTCCATTCACAGATCTTTGTAAATTATTGCTAATCATATTTTCTAATTCTAGAGATAATGTTGCCACTGTCATAGAGTTATTTTCATCTACTAAATCTGAACATATACTTCTACTCATTGCCATTCTTACATATTCTGTTAAAAGTTCTATATCACGAGTATTTCTTGCATGATCTGCAAGTGTTTCAAGAATTGTTACTCTATCCTTAATTGTTACTTTTTCTCTAAGTAAGTTTTGGAATACTTTTTGTACTTCACCTAAAGTCATTAAATCTGGTATCAACTCATCTACAACGGCACTATATCTTTCTCTAGTTACATCTATTATTTCTTTCACTTCTTGCCTTCCTACTAGTTCATGAGATTTACTCTTAATTATTTCAAGTAAATGAGTTACTAGTATAGTTGTTGGATCAACTATAGTAAATCCACATAACTCTGCTTCTTCTGCCTTTTCTTTTTTTATCCATAAGGCATCGAGCCCAAATGTTGGTTCCTTAGTTTGTATGCCATCAATATCCATTGATAATCCCATAGGATTCATACAAAGTAACATACTCGGCATTAAATCATATATTGCAACGATATTTCCCTTAATTTTTATGCTATATTGATTTGGGTTGAGTTGTAAGTTATCTCTTATTCTAATTGGTTGAACTATTATTCCCATATCTATAGCACATTGCTTTCTTACTGAAATAATTCTTTGAAGTAAGTCTCCTCCACTAGCTTCATCTACTAATGGTATTAAACCATATCCAATCTCTACTTCAATTGGTTCAACATTTATATAACTAGATACATCCTCAGCGTTTTCTATGCTAGGAGGTGAATCATTTTTTTCTAATATTTCATTTTCTAATTCTCTTTGACTTTCTTTTTCATCTTTGTTTAATAAAAATGCAATTAATATTGCTCCTAATCCTAAAGTAAAAAATGATAGCTTAGGAAGTCCTGGAATAAATCCCATTATGATTAATACTGCCCCTGTCATCCCTATAGCTTTTGGAATAGACATTAACTGTTTCCCAAATAAGCTAGCAAAGTTTTCATCGCTATCAGCTCTCGTAACTAACATACCTGCTGAAACAGATATCAATAATGCTGGTATTTGACTCACAAGTCCATCACCTATTGTAAGTCTTATATATGTCTGAACCGCATCTGAAAAACTCATATCTAGCATCATAACTCCAATTACCATACCTGCTAGTACATTTATTAAAGTTATAATTATTCCTGCTACAGCGTCACCTTTTACAAATTTAGATGCACCATCCATTGCACCATAAAAACCTGCTTCTTGTTGTAATTTTCTTCTTCTTTCTCTTGCTGTCTTCTCATCTATCATTCCAGCATTTAAGTCTGCATCTATACTCATTTGTTTACCTGGCATTGCATCCAATGTAAATCTTGCAGAAACTTCTGATACTCTACTTGATCCACTAGTTATAACTACCATCTGTATAATTACTATAATCAAGAATATAATTACCCCTACTACATAATTTCCCCCAACAACAAAACTACCAAATGCTTCTATTATATTTCCTGCATAACCTTGCCCCAATATTAATCTTGTTGATGATATATTTAGGGCTATTCTAAATAATGTGGTAACAAGCAATATTGTTGGAAATATTGATAATTGTAATATATCAGTTGATAAAAGAGTTAATAGTAATATTAATACTGCAAATGATATATTTATTGCTAGCATTAAATCTAATAAAAATGTTGGTAACGGTATTATTATCATTAAAACAATACCTATGATTCCAAATCCAACTATTACGTCAAATCGTTTCTTAAAATCTAATTTTTCCATCTATTGTAACCTCTTTATAAACTATTTATATTTGTTTTTAATTTTATAAACTGCAACCAATACTTCTGCCACTGCTTGATACATTTCTTCTGGTATTTCCTTATCTATTTCAACCTCTTTATATATAAGTCTTGCAAGTGGTTTATTTTCAATAATTGGTATATCATGCTCTTTCGCAACTTCTCTTATTTTAAATGCTACAATGTCTGCTCCTTTTGCAACTACTATTGGAGTAGAGTCTATACCCTTTTCATACTTAATAGCTATTGATATATGAGTAGGATTTGTTACAATAACTGTTGCACTAGGTACTGCTTGTATCATTCTACGACTAGAGATTTCTCTTTGCTTTTGTTTTATTTTACCTTTTACCTGAGGATCTCCCTCCATCTGTTTATATTCTTCTTTTACTTCTTGCTTAGTCATTTTCAACTCTTTATTGTGAGTAAATCGTTGATATGCATAATCAGCTATTGCTATTAAAACCACAGCCAAACATATTTTTCCCAGTAATGATTTTATAAGTTCAATTATTGTATCTAAAAGATATGGAAGATAAATATCTGCACTTTTCATAATTCCTTCAAAGTTTTTATTCATAAAAGAATAACCAATATATAATAATACACCTATAATAGCTATACTTTTAACTAAAGTCCCTAATGCTTTAAGAGAGAACATATTTTTTAAACCATTTATTGGATTCAACTTTGAAAATTGTGGTTTAAGTCCTTCTCCTGTAAATAACATACCCGACTGAACAAGATTTCCTATAACACCAAATATCATTATAATAAATCCAATTGGTAAAAATATTTTCATAAATGAAAGTAAAATCTTACCTCCAAGTGTTTTTAACATTACTCCACCTTCAAAATTCATGGTAAAACTACTACTAAGTAAGTTAGTCATAAAATTTTTAATTTCTAATATTACATAATCAGACATTGTAAAAATTATTATCAGCATAGCTAATAATGTTATAGCCGTTGTTACTTCCTTACTTTTTGCAATATTCCCCTTTTTTCTAGCATCTCTTTTTTTCTTTGCTGTGGGTTCTTCTGTTTTATCTCCATCCATTGATAGAACTACACCTACTGGTCCAAGTGAGGTCAGCATATCATTATTCATCATGCTTAAAGTTCCATCTAATATATCTGGTATTTTATTTAATAAGTTATGTATTTCTGTTATTATAAAGGGAAGTGCTATAATAAAGAAAACTACACCCACTAGCATTTTCAATGGCATTCCTATTATCATTACATTTAATTGAGGTACACTTCTGGATATAAGACCCATTATTAAATCTGTAAATATAAGTGACAATACTATTGGAACTGAAATTTTAAATCCTATGGTAAAACACTGTACAAATACATGTACTATATAATAAAAATTATTTAATATTAAATTTTCACCTATTTTTATTAGATGAAAACTTTCCTGTATCCCTATTATTAATTTGTGGTGACCATTCATACTAAAAAATATAATTATACCCATCCAGTACATAAGATTTTCTATCAAAGTTGCTTGCTCTTTACTATTTGGGTCGTAGATACTACTCATTGACAACCCTAGCTGCTGATCTATTAAACTACCTGCTATTTTCAAACTATTAAAACATAAATTTGTTATATAACCTAAAAGTAATCCGTTTACAGTTTCCATAGCTACTAATCTAATCAAATCAAATGTATTAAGTACATTTACATCAATATTAATACCATAAGATATTATAATAGATATTAAAATTGAAAAACACACTTTAAAAGTCTTTGGGGTTCCTGATGGAAATAATATGTTAAGTGAAGAAAAAAATGTTATCACTCTAATAAATACGAATAACATCTTTTATCCCTTTATAACAGCTATCATATTCATGATTTTCGTTGTAAATTTAATAAGCTCATTTAGCATCCAGTTTCCACCTAGTGCCAATGTTAATGCTATAACTATAACTTTTGGAACAAATGTTAATGTTTGTTCCTGAATTTGTGTAGTTGCTTGAAATATACTTACAAGCAAACCAACTAGTAATGATAATATTAAAATAGGTCCCCCAACTAACATACTTGTATATAATGCTTCTTTTACTACGCTCATCACCATATTTTCTGACATATTATTCTCCTCCTAACTATTTGAAACTCAATAACAAAGATTTAATTAATAAATTCCAACCATCTACCATAATAAATAACAACAATTTAAATGGCAAAGATATCATAGCTGGTGGAAGCATAAACATCCCCATAGACATTAGTGTACTTGAAACTACTAGGTCTATTAGTAAAAATGGTAGATAAACTAGAAATCCTATCTGGAAAGCAGTTTTCAGCTCACTAATTGCAAATGCTGGCACTAATACACTAAGTGGTACATTCTCTCTATTTAAATTAGTCTTATCTATATCAGCACTTTCTATAAATAATTGTAAATCTGCTTCTCTTGTTTGATTTAGCAAAAATTTTTTAATAGGAACTTGTGCCTTTTCTACTGCTTCTTCAAATTTTATTTCTTCATTCATATATGGCTTTATAGCTTCATTATTTATGGAGTTTATGGTAGGAGCCATAATAAAAATCGTTAATGACAATGCAATTCCAACTAATATTTGATTTGGAATAGATTGTGTAGCACCTAGTGCTGATTTAATAAATGAAAATGTAATGATGATTCTAATGAAACTTGTCATCATAAATACCATAGTTGGTAAAAACATCATAAGTGTTAAAACAATAAATAGCTCTATTAAAGGAGTAAGGTCTTGTTGGTTATTTGAAATTATTTGTGCTAATTCTTCCATTTTTTATCTCCTTTAATCTGATTTTTTTTATATGTTTTAATTTAATCTTTTTTATATCTTTTAATTTTAATTCTATATTTCCACTATTAATTTTAAGCTCTTCTTGCTTTTTTTCTATTTCTTCTATTTGATGCTTTGTAAGTTCTTTTATTGTATCTGTTTTAGTAGGAGATGAGACTATAACACAGCCTTCATCACCTATTTTTAAAATATATACATCCGTATCTTTATTCAAATTTGTTCTTTCTAAAACTTTCACGTATTTATTTTTTACTAGTCCATTAATGCTTGATTTGCTAAGTTTTATTGTTAGTATTATTAAGGCAATAGTAATAGGTACAAATACTATTAAATTTATAATATATTTTAGTATATTGTCCATTTTATTTCTCCTTTTGCTGTTCCTTAACTATTAATATGTCTACCCTTCTATTTGTTGATCGATTTTTTGCTGAATTATTTTCTACTAATGGCTTGTACTCACCATATCCTTTAACTGAAAATCTTGTTGGATCTAATTTTTTTACTGAAACAAAATACTTTACAACACTAACAGCTCTTCCCGTTGATAATTCCCAGTTAGATTGAAATTCTTCGTTAAACATGGGAACATCATCTGTATTTCCTTCAATCAATACATCGTTAGGTAGCTCCTTAATAATTTTTGTAACCATATTTAATAACTTTTCACTTTTTGTCTTTAGGTCCGCTTTACCAGGATCAAATAATATAGTTTCATCTAGTTGAAGTACAACCCCCCTATCTTCCTCTCTGACTTTAATTACATCAGTAAGGGAATTAGCTTCAATTGCTTCATTCAATTTTTTCACTAAATCTTCTTGCTTTTGCTCTATATTTTCTTTGTCATCAGTAGCTACTTGATCAATATCTACTAGTTCTTCTATGTTAGTATCACCTTTTAAAGATTTTTGTAGCGCATCTGATAATTCACTTAACTTTTTAGCATCCACAGATGACATTGAATATAACAATATAAAAAATGTAAGAAGGAGCGTTATTGTATCTGCATAAGTATCCAACCACGCATTAGGGTTAATATCATCACCTTTTTTTTTCTTACGCGACATCTCCATCTACCTCACTATCGTCAACTTCTCTTGTAAAGTAATTTTTCTTTTCTGAATCACTTAAATATGTTAATAATTTTTCTTCAATAATTCTTGAACTTTCACCGTTTTGAATGCTTCCTATTCCACAAATCATCATTTCCATAAGCTGAACTTCTTTTTCACACTTATTTTGTATATTATATCCTATTGGATTAAGGATAGTATTTGCAATTATTGAACCGTAAAAAGTTGTTATTAATGCTTTTGCCATTCCTGCTGATATAGCAGTTGCATCGTCAAGTCCTCCTGCAAGCATTTGTATAAGACCAATTAGCGTACCAACCATTCCCATTGCTGGTGCAAAAGAACCCCATAACTTAAATATTTTTGAACTATTTTCGTATTTGCTTTCAAATATATTAATCTGATTTTCTAGTATTTCTTGTATACTGTCAATATCTATACCATCAATTACAAGCTGTAATCCATTTTTCATAAATTGATTTTCTATTTCTTCAACATTATCTTCAATTGATAGTAGTCCATCTTTTCTAACTTTTCTAGATAATTCCTTAAACTGGCTAACTAAATCCACCTTATTAGTTCTATTTATCTGCATAGCTACTTTTATTGATTCTGGAACCTGCTTTAAATCTTCTAACGAAAATGTAATTAATATTGCAGCAAATGAACCTCCCACTGTTATAACAAAGGATGGCATATCTATAAATGCTGCTACCCCTGATTTATCTTGTACTATTCCAAAAAATAGCACAGCTAATACAAATAAAAAACCAATAGGAGTTAATATGTCTGGCTTTTTCATGTCTTACCCCCTCTGTTTTCTATCTTTTTAGATTAATAATTTCTTGTAGTAATTCATCACTAGTAGTTATTACCTTACTAGCTGCCTGGAAAGCTCTCGTTGTTACTATCATTTCTGTAAATTCTTCTGATAAGTCAACGTTTGACATTTCTATAGCACCTTGTTTTATATTTCCATAAGCTGCATTTATAATAGGATCTCCAGAGTTAGCTGATACTCCATAAAGGTTACTACTTAATGCTTCAAGACCTTCTGGATTTTGAAATACTGCTATACCTAACTTCTGAGCAGCAGTTCCTGCTTGTGGATATTTACTACCATCTTCTAAAAGATATGATATTTCTCCCTCGCTTGATATATTAAAAGATAATACTTTTTTACCATCTTGTTCTTTAGGTATTTGAATAGAATCATTATCTGTTCCAAGTACTTTATATCCGTCAGCTGTAACTAAATTACCATTTTTATCTACACTAAAAGAACCATCTCTAGTATATGCCTGTTGATCTTGTCCAATTTGAATAGTAAAGTATCCATCACCATCAATTGCTAAATCAGAACTTCTACCAGTTGTTTGTATATTACCTTGTACTGTATTTTTAAACATACCACTAACTTTTGTACCTATACCTACTTGTCCTGGACTTACTCCACCAACTATAGTTCCTGGTGAACTAGCAAATATGGAAGTTTGATATAATGCATCACTAAATCTAACATTACTTTTTTTAAATGCTGTAGTTCCTACGTTTGCAACATTGTTACCAACTACATCCATTTTAGTTTGATTTGCCTTCATACCACTTATTCCTGAATACATCGATCTTAACATTAAAATTATTCCCCCTTGTTATCTTCTTCTACATTTGTATTAGTGCTATTTACTTTAGTAAGTGCTCCATATTCAACCTCTACTAATTCTCCACTCTCTGAATCTCTTACATCCATATATACAACTCCATCTTTTATATGAGCACTTTCAACTTTTCCTGACATTGTCTTTGTAGTGTCAAATCCTTCTTCTGTAGGAAGATATGATTCAACATTTTTTCCTATTAGAGCTGATGCTGAACCCATTGCTGAATTTACCAAAAGGCCATTTGTCATTCCAATTAAGTACTCCATATTATCATTAAGAGATATTGTTTGTTGTAACATATTAAATTGTGCTAACTGAGTTACATACTGAGTTGGATCTTGAGTGTTAAATGGATCTTGGTTTGTCATCTGAGCCACTAGTAATTTTAGAAATAAATCTTTATCTGTACTATCACCTGAATCAACAACCTTTGTACCTTTCTCAGTTACTGTACTATTTCTACTTACACCTGTTATATCACTCATTTATTACTCCCCTATATTAAAATATTTACATTGTCTTCTATTTCAACTTCTTCTATATCCTCTATGGGTTCATCTGCTGAACTAATATTTTTTTTTCTACCTTGTTGACTTCCTTTATTATTTCTTTCAAATTCTTGATTCAAATTTGATGAGAAATTATTTTGAGTATTACCTTTCATTTCAACTGATATCTCTTTTACATTAATATTTAGATCTTTTAAATGTTTTGCAATCTCTCCTTGATTATCCTTAACTAAATCAAACACATCTGCTTTACTTATTACAATTGCAACACTAGCTTCCTCCTGGTTATTAACAAGCTTAATTGTCATATCACCTAGTTCTCTTGGACTTATCTTAATTGTTATTTCTTCTTGACCACTAGATTTTAAATATTTAACTGTTTTAATAATGTCTTCTCCTATATACTCCTGCCTGATTGTTGTAATCTCTTGACGTGAAGTAGTATTTATAGAGTTCATATCTTTATTAGCTAGTTGATTATTATTCAATATAAAATTGTTATCATTGTCTCCATTTAAGATACTTTCTAGTGTATCTAATTCTTTATCTGATTCTTTATCTAATTCATTATTTCTCATGGAATTAAGTTTATCTGTTGTATTGCTAGTTTCCAATTGACTAAATTTTTCATTTTTCTCTAACTCAACATTATCTAATTTATTCCTTTGAAATAATTCATTATTTTCTTCTATTTTACTATTGGAAATAGTATTATCTTTATTATTAGAAATAGCGCTATCCAATTTTTTTAGTACTTCAATTTCTTTATCACTTAATTCAATTTTCCTTGTTTCATTATTTAATGTTATATACTCATTTTTAAGGTTATTCTTCAAGTTGTTTAATATTTTAAGTTCTTCACTACTTAGTGAATTTGTATTAATATTAAAATCATTTTCTTCCATATTAAGATTAATTTCATTTATGTTATTGGAAACACTATTTAAACCTTCTACATTATCTAATTCAGTATAAACTTTGTCCATATTTTTCAAATCTTCTTGAGTATTAAATAATTTAAGATTATTTAGCAAGTTTAAAATTAAGTTGTAATCTATATCCTTTGATTTATCACTATCCTCAAATAATCCCTCTAAAACCTTATCAAATATTCCTTGTTCTGTTTTTCCTAAGATATTATCACTATTTCCTTGGAGATAATTGATAATATCTGCTACAGTTGTTGATAAACTTAAATTAAATTCCATATTTACCACCTTTTTATGAAACATTTACATTATTTCTTATATATGCATAAAGAGCGAACTCATCATTTCTAATTTGTTCTATTCTTTCCTCTTCTTTTCTTACTTTCTCCATTTCTTTTTCTTTAAGAATTTCCAAGGATTTTCTTTTTATTTGTTTTTCTATTAAGTCATTTTGCGCTTCAATAACTTTCTTTTCTTCTTCTTTAAGTTTCTCATCTGTCAACTTTATAGACTGTGTAAGAGTAGATAAATAGTTTATTGTAATCTTTTGTGAAATTACATCACCAGCTCTAGTTATATCAGAATATTTTTTATAATTTTCCTCAAGTTTATTTAAATTTTTTTCTATAATTCTTTTTTCATTTTGAGCCTTCGTATATTTTAACTTACTTTCATCTTCCTCTTTTATATTTATGTCTAATAACTTTTCTAGCTTGAACTTAAATTTTTTCAATTATATTACTCTCCTTTAGGAAAACATATTTATCAACGAATTTTTGCTATCTTCAAATAATGTGTTTTCATTTACATTTTGTTTTAAAAAATCATTTACAGAATCAATATATTTAATTGACATATCGATATTTTTATTAGAACCTTCCTTATATGCTCCAATATTTATCAAGTCTTCTGCTTCTTTATAAGTTGCAAGTATATCTCTTGCATGAGATGCTGCTTGATTATGCTTATCATCTGAAATTTCTTTCATAAGCCTACTCACACTATTTAATATATCTATTGCGGGATAATGATTCTTGTGGGCCAATGTTCTTGATAAAACTATATGTCCATCTAATATACCTCGCACTGTATCTGCAATTGGCTCATTTAAATCGTCACCATCTACCAAAACTGTATAAAAGGCTGTTATAGAACCCTTATCAGAAGTTCCTGTTCGCTCCATCAATTTTGGTAACATAGCAAACACGGAAGGGGTGTATCCCTTCTGTGCTGGTGGCTCTCCTATGGCTAGTCCCACTTCTCTTTGTGCCATTGCAAATCTAGTAACTGAATCCATCATAAGTATTACTTTTTTCCCTTTATCTCTGAAATACTCAGCAATAGCCGTTGCAGTTAAAGCTCCTTTTAGTCGTACTAAAGGTGATTTATCAGAGGTAGCACACACTACTACTGATTTTTTCATTCCTTCTTCACCTAAATCTCTTTCTATAAAGTCGAGTACTTCTCTTCCTCTTTCTCCAACAAGAGCAATTACATTTACATCTGCCTCTGCTGTTCTTGCTATCATTCCTAAAGTTGTACTTTTACCTACTCCACTTCCAGCAAATATTCCTATACGTTGTCCTTCACCACAAGTTAAGAAACCATCTATAGCTCTTATTCCTGTTGGCATTATATTTGTGATTCTGGGTCTTTTCATAGGATCTGGTGGTTCATTGAGCAAACTGTATCTTTCACCTGATATTATTGTTTCTTCATCGATGGGGTTCCCTAACCCATCTAAAACTTTTCCTAAAAGATCTTCACTACATCTTACACTTAATGGTATTCCTTGAGCTACAACTCTACATCCTGGACCTATTCCTGCTAACTCACCAAGAGGCATTAGTATAACTTCTCCATCCTTAAATCCAACAACTTCACAGTTAATTGGTTCATTTTTATTATTGTAAACATGACACAATTCACCTACAAAGCATTTGACCCCTTCAACTTCTAGTGTAAGCCCTATGATTTTTTTTACTTTTCCCTCACATATTACTGAAGGAATATCTTTTATTTTTTTTATAAGTTTTTCAAACTCTATATCAATCATAGTAACTCCTCTTTTATCTTTCCTACTACTCCATCAATTCCTACCATTAAGCTTCCGTTCACATTATCTATAATTGCATTACCAGCTTCAATAGACTCATCTCCTAGAACGAAAACATCTCCACTAATCTTATAAGATTCTTTTAATTCTAATACTTGTTTATCCAAACTTTCTTTATATGTAGGATTAACTTTTATAACAAAGTTTTCTTTAAGTTCATATTCTTCAATTACACTTCCTATTAAATTGTCCATTGCTGAAATATCTTCAAATTTTTCTCTCAATACTTGCTCTGCTATACTAATACTTATATTTAAGATATTGTTTCTATTTTCTTTCATATAGTTTGATATTTCATTATTTGCTTGAATTAAAATGTTGTTAGCATTTTCAATTATTTTATTTGCTTGTTCTTGGGCTTTTTCAACATATTCTTCATACACTTCTTTGTATCCATCTTCATATCCATTTTTCAGCCCTTGTTTATGTCCTTCTTCGTATGCTTTTTTTTCTATATTGCAAACTTCTTCTTGGCCTTGTTCTATGATTTTTTCTGCTTCCGTTTGTGCATTTTGTATAATTTGCTCACCCTGCTCTTTTGCTTCTATTAATTTTAACTCTATCTCTTCTTTGATTTGTGCCATTTCATTTTCTCTTTTTATATCAAATTCATTACTTTCAACTTCAAAGTTAGATTTATTTGAGTTAACTTTTATTTTTCTTTTGCCTAGTATCTCTACTTCATGTGATTTGATAATATTACACAATAAATTCATCGTCTGAGCCTCTAGTTAAATTTATTTCTCCCATATCTTCAAGACGTCTGATAGTATTAACTATATTTTGCTGCGCTTCTTCTACTTGAGATATTTTTACCTTTCCTAATAAGTCAATCTCTTCCCTAAGAGCTTGAGATGCTCTATGAGATTGATTTCTAAATATAATTTCTGAAACATCTTTAGAAGCACCTTTAAGAGCAAAGGCAATATCTTTAACATTAATTTCTTTAAGAATTCTTTGAATTGCTATATTTTCAAGTCTAACAATATCTTCGAATATGAACATATTGGATCTAATTTCTTCTGCCAATTCATCATTTCTCTCTTCTATATACTTAATAATACTTTTTTCTGTTTTTCTATCAACATTTCCAAGTATATTTACAAGACTATCTACCCCACCACTGCTTTCTATTTCTCTTTGACCTAGATTAGCCAGTTTCTTTTCAACAGCTTTATCTATTGCTTTTATAACATTTGGTGATATAGAAGATGCTGAACCTATTTTTAAAGATACTTCATTCTTAACCTTTTCTGGTAATTCAGCTAAGATTACAGCTGCTTTGTCAGGTTGAATATGTGTTAAAATCACAGCTATAGTTTGAGTGCTTTCTCCTTGTATACAAGCTAATATCTGTTCTGGTTCAGCTTTTCTTGCTCCCATAAACAACTTTGTATATGCATCATATTTAATTCCTTCAAGTAACTTTCCAGCTCTTTGGCTGCCTAGTGCTCCGTGAAGTAATGATGTAGCACTCTCTATACCACCTTCCATCACGTATTCTTTACCCTTATTTAATTCAATAAATTCTTGTAATATTTCTCTTCTTTCTCTTGCATTAATTGTATTTATATTTGCTATTTCTACTCCTATTTTTTGTATCTTCTTATCTGATAAATTTTTCAAGACTTCAGCTGAAGCTTCTGGCCCTAAAGTCATCAATAATATTGCTGCTTTTCTTGCGCCTGTTACACGCCTTACCTTTGGTATATTACCTAAATCAAAGGCATTTTCTGATTTATTAATCTCTGTATTCAAAATAAACTCACCCTTTTATACGTTTAACCAACTATTTATTAAATCTGTAACCCTATCAGGATTTTCCGAAGCATATTTTCTTACTTCTTCTTCTAATGTAATGTTTTCTTCTTCTTCATTTTCTAATTTTGAAGCATTTTCCATTTCTTCAATCTTTTTATTAATTAGTTCTACTTCATCTACATCATCATATTCTTCATCTTCTTCTGCTTTTTTCTTTTTAATTCTGCTTATTATAATGAAGCCAATTATACTTGCTAAGGCTACTGCTAATAATGCAAATCCTAATAATTTCATAGTGTCGCTTATACCACTTTCTTCTAATGTTTCATCGGCATTTGCACCAAAGTCCATTGCTACTACTTTCACATCGTCTCCTCTTTGTGCATTCATACCTATAGTGTTTGCTACCATGTCATTAACATTACTAATCTGTACATTAGTTAATACTCCATCTATTGCAACAGATGCTGTTATTTTATTTAACTCTCCTTGAGCCTTTATTATCTTAGTTTCTTTTCTTCCAGCATCATACTCAAGACTTTCATCTTTACTTGATGTAGTAACATCATCGCCTGATATATTGTTCATATTATTATCTACAGCACCACCTGTATTTCCTGGTCCTGTAGTTTCATTTTCACTTCTAGCTTCCTTCATAACTACTGTTTCTGGATTTATTACTGTCTCAGTTGTCTCACTATTATCAAAGTTTAAATCAGCATTTACAGTAGCCTTCACTTTTCCTTTTCCAAATATAGGTTCTAGCAAACCAATAATTGATTTTTCTAAATTTCGGCTTAATTCTTTTTCTGCTTTTAAAGCAGTCTCTATTCCATTTGAATTTGAAGCATTTCCTTTATCATCAAATAATCCTTCTGACAATAAATTCATATTTTGATCTACTACTTCTACATTTTGTTTTGGAATATTTGTGCTACTTGCAGAAACTAATGACATAATCGATCTTATTTGTGATGGTTCTAGAGATTGACCTGCCTTTAGGGTTAATGCTACAGCTGCACTTCCAGGAGTCCCTTCATCTGAAAAAACTGACTCTTGTCCTTGAGTAATATTTACTCTAGCATCTTCTACTTGTTGAAAAGTTTTTATAGTCTTTTCTATCTCGCCTTGAACCATTCTTTGTTTCTTAATATTAAACTCTTCATCTGTAAGACCAAATGAAGAAGTTTCATCCATTAATTCAAATCCTTTTGATCCATTTGAGATACTTCCTGATAACTCAAGTCTTAACTTGTCTACCTGCTCTTTTGGCACATAGATGCTATCTCCTTCAACCTTCATCTCTACCCCTTGATTTTCAAGTTCTTTAGTAATTGAAATTGCATCACTTGAGCTTAACCCAGAAAAAAGAAGTTTGTATTTACTATCACTTATATACTTAGCTCCAAATACCAATGCTAATACAACTGCTATAACACCAACTACAATTGCTATTTTCTTTTCTTTTTTAAGTTCCTTAAATTGTTTATTTTTGTTTTGAAAAATTTCTTTTACTTTGTTTATAATTCCTTTAAATTCCATGTATTTGCTCCTTATTTATAGGCTACAGTTGTACTCCATTTAGTTCTTTGTAAGCCTCAAATAATTTATTTCTTACCTCTAACATAAGTTGCATAGATATTTGGGATTCCTGCATGGATAACATTACATCATGCATAGAAACATCTTCTCCCTTTATAAGGCTTTCCACCATATTATTTGCTTCTACCTGAGTACCATTAACTTTATTAATAGCTTGTGATATAACATCACCAAATTTTATTTTTGAATCGTCAATAGATTGTTCTTCACTTATATTTTTATTTATATAATTGTTATCTATTATATTTGAAAATATATCAGAGTTTATGTTTATGCTCCCTATACCTTGCATCTAATCTCCCCTTACTTTCCAATTTCTAAAGCTTTTGAAATCATATTTTTTTGTGCATTTAATGTATCTATATTTGATTCATATGCTCTTGATGCTGATATTAAATCAGTCATTTCTACTAGTAAATCAACATTTGGATATTCTACATATCCTTCTTCATCTGCATCTGGATGACTTGGCTCATATACTCTATTCATTGGGGAATTATCATCTTCTATTGATGTAGTTTTTACCCCAAGCATTCCTAGCTTTTCATCATAGTTTTCTTCAAATGTAGCTATTTTACGTTTATAGGCATCTCCATCCTCAGTTCTTGTAGTTTTTACATTGGCTATATTAGAAGATATAACATCCATTCTCATACGCTCTGCAGATAAACCACTAGCACTGATTCTCATACCACTGAAAACACTCATTTATTTACCTCCCCATAATTATACTTTTTGTCATTGCAAGTTTTGTATTAGTTAAACTAACTAAGGCATTATACTGTAGTGTTGTAGCAGCTTGATTGACTTTTTCATTTTCTAAATCAACATTGTTAACATCTTCCCTCATGGATGTATTTTTTTCTGTTTTTACTTCAATTTTGGCATCTTCCAATTTATCTGTTAGTGTATCTTCAAAAGTAACATATTTTCTCTTATACCCTACAGTATTTATGTTGGCAATATTATTTGCTATAACCCTACTTCTCAGCTCTGTGGCATCCAACCCCATTTTCATCAAACTGTATATTTCCATATATACCTCCCTAATTCCCTGATTTGAATAACTATCTCAATAAAGTTTTCAACTTAGCTACCCCAAGCATTATATTTCATATGCTTTTTAAATTATAAATGTAAATATAATTCAATTAATTATTTTACTTTTGCACTCTCATATAAATAGTTTTTTTACATAAATATGTTTTTTTTGACATTTTTTCCCTACCATATTTCTATTATACACTTTTTTTCTTATTTGTTTTCAAAAAAAATATATATTTTTCGACTTTTTTATTAATTTAGTAACCTAGCATGTTAAACATTTCAAAAACATTTTAAGTCGTTAATTTTTTATTTATAATTTCATTTGAAAACACCTTCAATTCTTTATTTCGTAGTAGATAATAAAAAAACTATCCTTAAATAATAAGGATAGTCACCATCGAAAATATTATAAAATTGCCTTTGTAACAAATAAACATTAAGGCTTATTTACAATAACAAAGAATTCAAATTCTTAGGCAACTGGCTGGCATAATAAAATTATATTATTTTAGATAATTAATTTTACCGTAGCCCCTTTAGCTTTGCGTCTTTGGATTTCCCCAAATTTGCTAATATATTACTTTTAATTTTAAAATACCATATTTTTCAACTTTTTTCAATAATTACTATGAAAATAATGTAAAAAAGGTACCAATAATATACGTTTTTTTCATAAAATAGAAATATTACATTTTAATTTTATTTTATTCCAAAACCAAAAAACAAATTATATTTTTATATCTATAATAATTCCTGTATCGAAATCACCACTTATACTTATAAAATCTAGTGGATTTGATATTATACTTTCATCTAAATTCATTTCTATTTTCTTTTGTTCTGAATCCAATTCTTTCTTACTTTTTTCCACTAAGCATTCAAGATTCATTAATTTTGATTTGTACTGTTCAAGTTTACTTTTAATATCATTAATTTTGTTTAGTGCTACACTTATAGCATCTATTATATCTTCTGACTCTTTTAATTCCGTTACCTCAGTTATATATTTATTATCTAAATCATCTACTTCTTTCTTTATTTTATTTATTTTAACTTTCTCTTTTTCTTCTTCTTGTTTAGCTTTTCTTATAGAGCTTAGATAGTATGATTTTATTTGATTTAGTGACTCTTCCATATTTTCTACTTTTTGCTGCTGGATTTGAATTTGTGATACTTTATCTTGAATATGTCTTTCATCTCTACTTAGTATGCTAGCTTTATTTTTTAGGTTGTTATACATGTCATTATTACTTGTTTTTGATTCTTTCCTTGTAATTTTAGTTGACTTTATTTCATCATTGTGTGATTTTACAATTTTGTTGATGTTCTTATCAATATCAAGTTCTTGATTTTCTTTTTTATCATATGTTTTTAGATATGCCTTCTCCCCTATTACAATCATAGTTTTCCCTCACTTTTTATAAAATGTTTTATTATTTAACAACTTTAATATTATTAAATTTTGTTTCACACGCTATATTATCTTAGGCTTTATTTATTTTTAGTCCTGTGGAAATTCTTTTTGTTTATTTTGATAATTGTTTTATGTTTAATTATATATTATTATTTATATTTAGTAATATTAATATATTACTTATAATCCCTTATGTTTATATCTTACGGTGTGTAATCAATATTCTTGATAATTGTTTCTATTTATATTTGCAATATAATAAAGTCTATCACAAATACAACTTATGATAGACTTTATTGTTATTTTATTCATTTGTTAAAATCTCATTTAGTTTTTTAGTAACTTTAGTTGCTCCTATTCTGCTCATATGATCCAAATCTATAAAATCTTCCTCTAAAAATATATCTTGTTTAGAAAAATCAATAATTTTTATATTTTGTCTTGCCTTTATTGCATTTGTTATTCTATAAAATTCCTCTTTATATTCTACATTTAAAAATTTACTATAATATTTAGTACTTGGAAATACTACTATTATAGGTTCTACATTATTATCTATTAAAAAATCTATAAATTCATTAAATATGCAATTGTATTCATCTGTAGTTTTTGTATACTTACATAATTTATTATGTTGATTAGCTCTAACCTCACCTAACCTAAATTTATCACTTTCGCTAATAGTACTGAACCTTAAATTTCCCAACATATTATGTTTTTCCCTAGGTAAATTTATATTAAAATAGCCATTATTATCCCTAAAAATTAGATTTTTAAAATGCTTATCTAGAAAATCTAAATTGAAAATATAATCCATAACATCCTCTTTTAAAACTTTTTTTATGGTTAAAATTTCAATACTATCTACTTGTTCAGAATTATGTTTATCTTTTAAAATTGGATAATATACATTTTTTACTCTTGATATTGCATCTTGATTTTTAGATTTGTACAAATCATGATTTACTAAATAATATCCAGTACCTAATATACATCTCTTTATGCTATTATTATTACTTATTGCTAGCTTAGCTAATTTATATGAATAATATAAATCTTGACTTGATAATGCCAAACTTACAGCTTTATGTTCTAATAAGTTTACATCTATACCTGTTAAAGGATATGAGTTTCCTACAACTATACTCTCTACATCTTTAACCTTAGCCTTTTCTAATGATTCTAATAGATAATAATAATCGTAATTATTATAATATATATTCTCACAAATATTAAATATATAGTTCATTGTTTTATCATAGAAGATTATATCATCATAGTAATTTTTTAAAACCGATTTATAATTTATTGTTTCTTCACTAATTATCAAGATATTAATTTGATACATTTCAACATCTGTATTACTAGCTATATCAATGTCATCTATAATTTGAATGTTTTTATTTAACGACTTTTCTAAAATATTATACTTGTCTTCTCCTCTAAAATAGACATTAATACGTATTTTATTTTCTATATCATTTATTAACTTAAGTATTATTATTTTAAGATCTTCAATTATGCTATTTATATTAGCTTGACTAATATTATTATCTTCTACATTAAACAATTCAATTATATATACTATTTTATCTGCCAGTGTTTTAAATAGTTCACTATACTTACATTGGTTATTAAAATCTATTAACTCAGCTATAGTATTAATTATTCCTATAAAATCTTCTATGCTTAGATCTTTATTTTCAAATATATCTAATATAGTAGATAATACTTTTTTACTAACCAAATATTTCTTTATATTTTCTATTTCATTGTTTTTCATCACTAAATTAACCTACCAAAATATATTATTTTTTTGCTATAATACGAATCACTATAGGATTTTGATCTTTATATTTAGCATAATCTTTATCTTGATTAGCAAATATAATTTCAAATCCTATTGATTCTAATTTATCAATTAATTCTTCTATAACTACAAATCTTCTACAGTGTTCATTATATATATATGTATTTTTTGCTACTTTTCTACCTAGTCCATAAATATCATCTTTTACACTTCTAACCTCTATTAATAATAATCCTTCTTTTTTTAAAGTACTATAAACTCTATTCAATACCACATCTTCTTCTTCTTCTGTTATAGAATGCATAGTAAATCTGCTATATACATAATCATGTTCTGACTCTTTTAACATATTGGTTTTGATAAAATCGTCCGCAATAAATTTAATTCTATTATTAGAGTTATTTTTTTGTAAATTATATATAGATAATTCCGATTGATCTATAGCTACAACATGTACACCATTTTGCGAAAAATAAACTGCATCTCTCCCATTTCCACATCCTAGTTCAATTAGTTTCTTATCTTCTTCTAAATAAGATAAGATATCCTTCGCAAATTGTGATGGTTCTTTTGGTGCTTCATCTTTATTATAATAATTGTTCCAATATTGATAATCCATTTGCCATACTCCCCCAAAGATTGTTTATTTATATATTAGTTATTTTTAAATATCAAGTAATTACGTTAATTACTTAGTACTTCATCTATATGTTCCCATACTCTTAAAGAAGCAGAACTATCTTTATTCTCATAAAATACATCTCGTAATTCTTCTCTCTTTTGTTTATAGTATTCTTCATCAAATAAAGATTTTAATATTTCTTTTTCCAATACATCTTGATTTTGAACTTTAGGTCCTGCTGTCCAAAAATCATATGGCTCTAGACTTATACCTCTTTCTTTTCTATATTCTTCTATATCTGCATTTACAAACACTATGGGTTTATTCATAAATAAAAAGTCACCATATATACTCGAATAATCCGTTATTAGTCCATCTGCGCAGTTTAGTACTTCATATAAATCTAAGTTTTTATCTTCAAGATCTTTATTAGATATAAATAGTAAATTTTCTAGTTTTCTATCTTGTACTTTACTAGTTATTGTTCTTTCTTCTGCATGATGAACTTTAGATATACAGATTATATTATTTTCTTTTAAAAATTTATCAAATCGTTTATAATTAAAGCCTTTTATCTTTATACTATCATTAAATACACTTCCATTTATAATTCCTGAGTTCTCATGTATATGGAACGTAGGCATGTTAAATATAATTTTTTTACCTTCTATAGATCTTTCTATCAGCTTTTCTATATTTTCTTTTCCATTTGCTAATAATAAAGTATCTGTCCTTGGGTTACCTGTAACTATATACTTATTCTCTGGAATAGCTGAAAAAGCACTTAGCAGAATCATGTTCATTTTCGATGTAATACATACTTTATCTATATTTTCATATTCCTTTGGTGTGAATGAAAAATCTTTGTATTTTTTATCCATTATTCCACAATTTTTCATAATAATACTAGCATGTCCTACGTCTATGTTATATGTAAATTTAGGATAGTTCATAAATGTGTTAAATCCAGAAATAGTCATAGATGATATAAGCGGAACTTTAACTACATTTTCTATATTTAAAACATCTCTTCCATGAATTATATTTAATTTATATTTTTCTTTATATTTTTGGGGAATATACTTAATCAAAGCGTATACATTGGAGTCCGCAGCATTAAATTTATTCAATGTTATAGTTCTCTTATAATCCTCGTTTTTTAAACTTTCCATTTCCTCAGAATTGACTTCAATTAACTCTAACTTATTATTTTTAGTAGGTACTATAATATAACATTTCATTATACCTGCTAAAGCCATATTTCTAATCGAACTTATATAATCAATATTATAAGGTACTATTACTTCATATTTATTATTATTTTCAACAATATATTTCATTGAAAGTATCCCACCATTACTTATAAAGTGATTGCCTTTTAAATATGCCCATCTACTACCTATTTCACTATTACAAAGTAATGATATATATTCGTCTTCTATATTATTAAATTGACTAGCTATATAATTTACTATATTCGTCTTTTTTAAATTAATCTCTAGATTTAATTGCATCTCATTAAGTAAATCTTTATATTTTTCTTTAAAGTGTTCATCTTCATATATACTATATATTTCTTTTTTGAAATCATCATCACAGTATCTAAAAGATATCCCTCCATATATAACTGATTTTAACTTTTCTCCAATTAATTTATAAGTATATACTATATTAAAATAAGCATCCGTATAACTCTCATCAATATCTATTGCTGTTTTAAAGCAATTTATGGCCACATTATATTCATGTATTTTAGAACATAACATTCCTCTTAAATTCCAATATATATGATTATTTATGTACTCTTTTTCATTTTTCATTATGGTTTCATATGCATTTTCTATATCATTATTTATTATGAAATTTTGTATTTTTCTGATTTGTTCCATTATATCCAGTCCCCTAAATTCAATTATTCTTTAATACATTAATTTTTTCTTTCAACTCCAAAAACATACTTGGCTCCTTATATAGGAAAGTTGCTTTTTTATAAAATCTAATAGAATCATCACGCCTGCCTTATATTTCAGTTTTCTGTAGATTATTGTTATATATATTTATAATTTCCTTTGTGTTGCATATTTCTATGTCTTTGTAAATATATTTTCATAATCAAATAATGATTTAATTCTTTTTTTAAACAAAGTATACAGTATAATTCAACTTAAATATTATATATCTTATTTTTACAAGTTATTTATTCTATCTTCACAAATTTGTTTAATTTCACCTTTAAAATTACTAATCACAAACATATATATATCTTTAGCTTGATTTATTTCACCTTTTAATTCACTTATATATGCCATATTAAATAAAATATCTGTATTATTACTATCTTTCAAATATGCATACTTTATTTTTTTAGTAGCTTCATTTATATCGTTTAGCATAATAGCTATCACTGCTTCCATATTCATAATATCTGAATCATCACTAAATATTTGCTTATATTCATTTATCATTTTTTGAGCAACTTTAATATTATTTAATTCTATAACCTGACTTATTTTAGCTTTATATTCTGACTTAAGGTTATTAACTTCTTTATTTTGTTGAATATATTCACTTATTTCTTCTTTAATTGCTTTTATAGCATTTCTATAACTAGAATATTTAGATGCTATCTTTTTAATTATTTTTATATAATTTGATATATTTTCATTATTTTTGTTATTAAGCAACTTAATCTCTAATAAAAACCTCTCACTTTCATCAGCAGTATTTTCTAATATTTCCAAGTCTGATAAAGTTTTTGCATACTTGCATTTTATATAATTATATTGATATACATTGTAATACAAGTATATTATTTTATAATATTCTAATTCAAACTGTCCCTTTAATAATAATGACTTAGCAATGCAAAGATAAACTTTTATATTTTTAATATAAAATGTAATGCTATTACTTTCTAAAATCCCATACAATTTTTCACTTATATCATATTTATTTTCTACTATATAGTCTATATATAGTTGTAATTTACTAATATCAATCACATTTAGTTTTTCTACTGTTAATATATCCTTTATTAATATTTCATGTATAATATCCCCATAAAATTCTTCAGTTTCACATTGTAGTATCTTTATATATTCACATACTTCTAAAATTTTTCCGTTTCTAATCTTATTAAGCTGTCCATAATTACCTTCAATTTTACTTAATTCACTATATATTTCTTTTAGTTCTAAATTTAATTCTTCTGAGTTGCTAAGATTCTTTTCTATTTGTATTATAAATCTTTCTCTACATTCATCAGTTTTACAATTATCTATATAATACTCAGTTATTTTATATATTTTATTTAGATTTATTAATGTTTTAATTACTAAATATAATATCTCATCGCTACAGTTTTTATCACCAATTTTTTCTTCATATAATTTTATAATATCTTCATATTGATCTAACATATAATATACATCCATTAATTCTTCTATACATAACATTGAATCACAACCTGTAGAGTTTATACTATAAACACTTTTAAATTGTGTAGATTTTTTATAGTCGTTCACTAAGTTCAAATACCTTTTATAGCTAAGTATACTTTTTTCAAGCTTTTTATTTTTTTTCTGGGAATTAGCTAAATAGTAATATATATCAATATTATTATTGTCCACTATTTTTATATAATCTTCACATTTTTCTTCACATAAGCTATATTCTTCAGCAAGATAATATGCTTTACATATTTCTTCATATAAATATATATATCTATTTATATTCTTAGAGTCTTCATTTAATTTTAACCCATCTTCTAAAAAAGTAATTGCTATTTCATATTTTTTCTCGCACATATAGTTTTTTGCAAGTTGATAATTTATGTAAATATTATTTTTATTTTTATTATATTCTTTTAATAAAAGTTTTTCATTTCTCATAAGTTTTTTTCTTTTAAACTCTTTATCTTCATATATATAACCATAATGATTGAATTCAGCTAATGACTCACTATATTCTGGTTTTGAATACATGGGTTGTTCATGTATACATCCTTCATATCTAAAATCATCTTTATTTTTAAATATACGTACACAGTTTGCCATTATATATTTTGAAAAGTCATTACTTGAAATTAGATTTTTTAACGTTATTTTGCATGTGTTAAATTGTGTATTTTTATCACAATTTAAAAACTCAACTAATTTATCACATTTAATAAGCTCCTCATCTGCATCCAATATAAGTATCCATTCCCCACTACAATAACTTATTGACTTATTTCTCATATTTGCGAAATCATCATTCCATTTTTCAAAGTATACGTGATCTGTATATTCCTTAGCTATTTCTACTGTATTATCATCAGAGCCAGTGTCAACAATTATAATTTCACTACTTATTCTAGTAGTTAGATTTTTCAGTGATTCTAAAGTTCTTTTTAAATTTTTTTCTTCATTTTTTACTATCATAGCTATACTAAGAATCATTTCTATTTCCTCCATAATTACTCTTTATTAATATTAATACAAATAAATTTGTATTAATATTAATAAAGAGTAAAGTATACACTTTACCCTTTAGTTTCATTATTCATTAGATTTTGTAATTATCTTAATAATTGAGTTACTTGTTCTGGTTGTTGTTTAGCTTGAGAAACCATAGCTTGAGATGCTTGAGATAATATATTTAACTTAGATAATTCAACCATTTCTTTTGCTACATCTACATCTCTTATTCTAGATTCTGCAGCACTTAAATTCTCAGTAGATGTAGTTAAATTAGATGAAGTATACTCTAATCTATTTTGCATAGCTCCTAAATTAGCTCTTGCTGTATTTACATCAGTTATTGCTGTATCTATTAAATCTTGAGATGCTAAAGCAGTTGTTTGATCAGCAACTGTTAATCCTGCAACAGTTCCAGCTATAGTAGTTAAATCTTCTATATCTATTGCTCTTGTTTCATTGTTTGCACCAGCTTGTATTGTAATCGTTACACCAGCATCTAATAATGTTATACCATTAAATTTAGTTTCTGTCGCTATATTAGCTAACTCTTCTCCTAGTTGTGTTAACTCTTCTGCAATCTTAGTTCTATCTTCATCTGCCAAAGTATCACTTCCACCTTGTACAGTTAACTCTCTCATTCTTTGTAATATATTACCTGATTCTTCTAATGCACCCTCTGCTGTTTGTGCTAAAGATATACCATCTTGTACGTTTCTATCTGCTTGCTCCATACCTCTTATTTGAGCTCTCATTTTTTCAGAAACTGCTAATCCTGCTGCATCATCTCCAGCTTTAGTTATTCTTAAACCTGTAGATAATTTTTCCATTGATTTTCCTGATAAAGCAGTGTTTTTGCTCATTTGATTAGTTGCTATCATAGCACTCATGTTAGTATTTATTCTCATTTTTATACTCTCCTTAGTTTTTTTATTGACATCCTTGTCATTTATTTTTTATATGAATACTTGGCCAAGTATTGCTTACAATATACATATTCGGTTATGTTTTTAAAACCTTTATACCTTTTTATAAAAAATATTCAAATTTTCGCTAAAAGAATTTGTATATGAATTATTAACTTGTACAGATTTTTTATGTTTTTTTATTTCTATTTTAACATTAGATATACTTTTAACTAACAACTCTTGTATATTTTTATCAATTTCCATGATTCCAATATCTTTTAAATCTTCAATTAAACTTTCTTTATTTATTTCATCATCTAATATATATTGTCTTTTATCTAATAATTCTTCAATAAGGTCTACTTCATCATTATTAATAGCTGATACTATTTCTAATGATATTTTTTTATATAATTGAACATTATCCATTTCATATTATTCCTTTATATCTAGAATTGACTAAAGTAATTCATTTGATTATTTAGTTTATTCATACTTGATTCTAAATTGGCAAATTTCTTATATAAAGCCGTCTCTTTGTCCGAAAACTTATTTTGAAGTCTTTTAATGATATCAGCTTGATTTTTAAGTTGTTCTGAATAATAGTTATTCGTAAATGATGCCGTTTTTTCTAAACCCGCTTTTTTAGCAAATATTGAAGAAGAACCTCCAATATAATTATTCATAGTAGTTTTCATATTTTCAAATACACTATTTTCACTTCCTGCAAAAGTTTCATAAACATTTTCAGCATTATTTCCTAATGCTTTTATAAACTTCTCTTGATCTAAAGATATTTGACCCTTTTTATTATAATTTTCATGAGAGCCCAGTCCCATTTCATTCAAAAGTGCCATATTATCTCCAAATATAGCTGTTTGCATATTATCCATAAAGCGTCTCATTTCTGAATCATTTCTGAGTAAACCTTGCTTGGCTTTCTCCTCCCACTTTTCTATTTCCTCTTCACTCATATCTTCTTTTTGAGCTTCAGTTAATGGTGGATAATCTTTATTAGTTTTTTGCGTAACAAGATCGTATACTTTATCCATTAATTTATTATAGTCTTCTACAAAAGCATTCATATTATCTACTACAGTTTGATAATCTTCTTTAGAGGTGATATTTGAAGTGCCAGTAGTATAGATATTATATTCTATATTATCTATAGTAAAAGAATTAGAAGATTGATCACTTAAATCTTTCACTTCAACTCCATTGGACTTTACGGTACCTGCCATATTCTTTCCTGTATTTGTGGTATTTATAATAGTCCCTACAGTAGAATTAGTTATTTTTATTGATGCGTTTGTTCCTGTTTCAGTAGTTTTTATAGTAAACTTCTTTGTCATTTCACTATATGATGCTTTTACTTTGCCACCCATTGCATCATTTATGGATTTAATCATAGTTTCTACTGTATCATCAGCTCCAAGAGTTATAGTTTTAGTTGTTCCATCTCCCAGTGTTATATCAAAGCTTCCAGGTCCTACTTTCTCTGTTTTACTATTAAATGTCTGTTCTATAGTCGCAGGTTCGGCAAGATTAGTAATTTCAAATGTATAATTTACATCACTTGCCCCAGCATTACCTTTAGCACTCATCATACTACTATTAGAACTATCTATGCTAAGTGTATTCCATGCACTACTACTAATTATAGAATTTTTTGAAGTAAGTGAGAAATATTTATCTGTAAGACTTCTCGCTTCACTTATTACTTCTCTATATATTTCTTGTTGCCACGTAATAGTTTGCTGTTTTTGCCCAGCTTTATCTATTTTGTCTTGATCCGCAGTCATCATGGATTTTATCATTTCATCTGTATCTATTCCACTTGCTAAGCCTGATAATCTTATACTACTTACACTAGACATATTATCCCCTCCTATTTATCAGTCTTTATTTTTTTATCTACTTCGTACCACATATCCCTAACTTCTTCTATTATAGGTAGTAAGTCATCTAATATTTTGACATCCTTTTTTATATTTGCTCTTGCTAATTCTCTCTTTATAAAATCATATAAGTTATATAAATCATCCATATATTTTCCTGAACTTCTATCCATCGTTACCATTAACTCTAAAAATATATCTTGAACCCTAACTAGTTCCTTATGAGCTCTAGCTATATCTTTTTCTAAGATTGCTAATCTTGCTATTTTTGTATACTTTACTGCTCCATCTAAAAGCATTAATAATAATTTTTCTCTAGATGCCATATTTACTGAGTTTTGCTTGTATGCATTGTATGGATTTGCTGTGTACATCAAATTCTCCCTCTCTTACTTAAATAACTTTTCTATTTCTTCAGTGTTTGCAATAGCATTTGAATTTTCTTCCTTTACATTTTCATATACTTCTTTTCTAAGTATAACTTTTTCTTTAGGGGCATCTATTGCTATTTTTACACTTCCATCATCAACTTTCACTATTTTTATCTCTATGTCATCTCCTATTAATAGAGATTGTCCTTTTTTCCTAGTAATTACTAACATATTTCCACTCCTTACATTAAAGGTTCTTTTATATTGTATTTGTCTTCTTGTAGTATTAATTGTTTACCTTTATTGTTTTTTATATTTATTATAATAGGAGCTTTTAAATTAACTGTACTTTTTTCTAGAGTTTTTCCTAAAGTTATTAAATTTAGAAGAAGTACATCTTTAGGACTCTCTATATCCAGATCTTTAATTACTTCATCGTTTAAATTTATTTCATAATCTTTTTTTATTTCAAAAGGTGATATTGCCACAAAACCAATATTGGAATCTTCTGTAGATGTTATCATTCTAAATCTTTCATTTCCATCAATTTGACTTATCTCAAATTTTTTATATTTTTCAAGTCCAGGTATTCCTTGTTCAAAAAATATTTTCATTTATGCCTCCAAACTACTTCCTTGTATTATAAATAGTCTAAAATAGTAGGTTGTATTAACTTAGTACCAACTTGTATAGATGCTTGATATACTAATTCTGCTGATTTTAACTGTATAAATGCTTCAACTTGATCCACATCTTGGTCTAGAGATAATACTCCCTTCATATTTAATATATTTTCCTCATTTAGTTCTTTTACTTTTTCTGCCGTACTTACTCTCACTCCTAAAGATGTTCTTTCATCTAAAGCGTGATTATATAAATTATCTATATTACTCTTAGTAGTTCCTAATAATTGCTCTTTTGCTGCACTCTTTTGAGTAGCATCACCCTTAGTTATTTCATTCATAAGATTAGATACATTATTAAGTTCTTCAAGAAAGTCCACTGGATTCCCATTACTGTCTACACCATTAAAAATTTCTCCAACTGATACATTATAATCTATATTTATACCATCAGATATATCGGCTCTTAAATCATTTGTATTTGAATTTGCATTAATTTTCAAAGTAACTATACCATCTTTTTCTTCCATTATTATAGGTGGCTCATCCACGTTAGTCCCACCAAACATATACTTACCAGCATAAGTCGTATTCATAACATCAGCTATTTCTTTAAGTTTTTCATTAGTCTCTGCCTTTATTGCTTCAAGCTCCTCATCTGAATATGTACCATTGCCAACTTTTAATATATCTTCTTTTATATCTCCAAGTACATTTCCTAAATGTTCTAAAGAGCCATCAGTTGTGTCCATCCACCCTACAGTCTCATCTATATTATAGTTATATTTTTCTGTATATTTTATTTCATTATTTAAGTTCATTATCCTTATAGCTTTATGTGGATCATCAGAAACTCTATTTATCATTTTACCAGAATTAATCTGCTCATTTATTTTATTCATTCTAGTTAAATTTTCTTGAGTATCATACATATGATTTCTTATCATTGAAGTATTTGTTATTCTCATATTTACCTCCTATCTCTTAAGTCCATTTATAACTACATCTAAGAGACTATCTATAGTAGATACCACCTTTGCACTGGCATTGTATGCATGTTGAAATTGTATTAAATTTACCATTTCTTCATCTAGAGATACTCCTGACGTATTTAGTCTTGTATTATCTATTTCTTTTATTATTTTACTTTGGTTACTTTCTTGTCTTATTATTTCTTGTGATTCATTACCTAGCTTTTGTATTATTTGGTTGTAGAATTTATCTATAGTAGTCGTTTCTCCTCCTATAGTTATTTTTTCATCTTTTAATTTATACATTGCTAAGGCTGTTTCTGTTGAAATCTCGAAATCTCTAGGTCTATCTGATAAATCTTTATTTACACTTAATATTGGATTTTTATCAGCATCAAATATAAATAAATCAGATGGTGTAGCACCTCCATCTGCAAGAACTTTATTAACACCTTCAGCTATACCCTTTGCTAATTCGGTTAAACTAGTTGTATATTCATTTATTTTGTCTATCATATCTAAAGAACCTTGTATTTCTCCTGACACATTGTCCAAGCCTTTAATATCATCTACAGTTAATGGTGTAAAATTACCGCCTGCATCATATGTACTATCTAAAAGCTGTTTAACATCATCGTTAGTTAAATTCAGCTTCATACTTAAATCATCTATAACCTTATCTCTCTCATCCATCAAGTCATTGGGCGTTTTTCCACTACCTTCAACTATTTTTATCTGTTTATCTAATTCTTTAAGTTGCTCAAGCATATCGTTTACTTCTTCAACATCTTCGTTAAGCTTTTTATTAGCCTGTTCTGACAGACTATCTAGCTTTTTCTTTATATTGCTAATATTATCTGCAAGATACTTAGTATTTTGAACCATAATATCCTTAGATCCTACATCAGTAGGATTCTTTGATAATTCTTGCCAACTAGAAAAAAAGTTAGCTATGGAAGCTGAGATTGATGTTTCTGAAGGCTCATTAAATATAGTCTCCATATTTGTATAGTACTCATATTTCGTACTTATTTCACCGTAATTATGAGATTCACTTCTATACTGATAATCATAAAAAGTATTTCTTATCCTAATAATATCAGTAGCCTCTACACCTGTCCCTAATTGACCTGCTCCAAGGCTACTATTAAAACCTGGATTACTATAAGCACTTTTTGCACTTTGTTCTACTCTTTGTCTAGTGTATCCAGGTGTATTCATATTGTTAATATTGTGTGATGTAGTCTGTATTGATGTTTGACTTACAGTCATTCCCGATTTAGCTGAGTGTAAACTCCCTAATAATCCAGCCATATATGTACCCCCATCTTATTTACCTACTTGTCCATAAGCGTTGTATGTGCCTATTCCTTTGTTTGGCTTTATGCAATTAATCATTTTTTTAGTAAAGAATAATCTTTGCTTTATAAGTATTTCATTTGCTTCTTTTTGTATTTCTATCATTTTTAAGGTAGTTTGTATTTCTTCATAAGCTTGCTTTACTTTTTCATCATTACTATCCTCAACAACTTCTTTCATACTAGCTTCACTACCCATAATATTTCTTCTTTTTATCTCTATTCTTGCTAAATTTTTAGCGGCTTCATCTAATTCTTTAGCAATCTTATCCATCTTAATAACATCTTTATCAATTATTAAGCTATATTGTTCATCTAAAAGAGTTAATAAGTTTTTAATAATATTTTTTTCTTCAAATATTATTACTTTTAACTGTGAATTCAATTGTTATCACCCTCCATCTTTTCTATTATTTTTTTTGCTAAAGCTTTTGAATCTACTGAATATGTTCCATTTTCAATTCGTTTTTTTATATCATTCACTTTATCCATATTTACATCTTCTTTATTTGTATTTACTTTATTCAAGTATTTTCCCAAATCTGATATTTGCACTGAATCTGATTTATTATTTTTATTATTTGTATTTTCAAATTCCATTTTTTTAGTCTTATAAACATTATCAATATTTGAAAATTTAATATTGTTAATCTTCATAGTGCACCTCCTTTTAATCACTAGATATCTTGATTTACAGTTTTAATCTGTGAAAGTCTAACTGCTAACTTATTATCTATAATAATACTTTCTCCACTTGCTATCATTTTTCCGTTAACATTTATGTCAAGTGTCTCTTCAACATGCTTGTCAAGCACTATTATATCTCCTACTTTATAGTTTACTATTTTTCCAATTTTCTCTTTTGCACTTCCCATGGAAATCGTTATGTCCATAAGCGCTCCAAATATTTGATTAGCACTATCAGTTGGTATTTTTTCACCTTCTACTAATTGTTCAAATTCTACTGAATAAATATTATTCATATTTCCTCCTTTATAAATACATATCGATTAAAAGTCCGTTTATCTCATCTATTTTTGTAGCCAAATCTATATTTTCTTTTTCCTCGTATAATAATTCTTTAGTAAGACTCTCTAATTTTTCATCTACAACTTTTACCGTTTTATAATAATTTCCATCCCAAAAACTTGAATTTTGATTTAAACTATATATGTAATCCACAACTGACTTTAAGTATGATTTAATTGCTTTTTTATAATTTATTACATCGCCATAACTTTGAGTTGCAACTACCTTTTCACCAATTGATTTTATTTCTTTTATATATAATTCTATTTCTTCTTTACTTTTAAATCTATTGGCCATATTAAAACTATCATTAAAACTACTTTTTTGTTTATTTCCTCTATTTTCTATAGTATTAATATTTCTATTTATACCCACCTGTTCTACTTTCATATTTATCCTCTATTTATAAATATTTTCAGTATTATCCTTTATAATACTTCATTACTTTTGGTACATAATTTTGAGTTTCCTTTGGCATTTTATATAAATCATTTATAGAATCAACCCCTCTACTAGCCATTCTACCTGGACCTCCATTATATGCCATCAATGCCATTTGTACATCTCCATTATACATATCTAAATATTCTTTTATATGTCTTGTTCCACCATCTATATTTTGTTCAATATTTAATGGATCTTTCACTCCTAAATCAGTACAATTGAAAGGCATTAACTGCATTAATCCTTTTGCTCCTGCACCAGATACAGCGTTAGGATCAAAATTTGATTCCACTTTGATTATGGATCTTATCAAATTCTCATCTACTCCATACTTTTTAGCAGCATTTCCTATTGCATTTTCAATTCTTTCATTTACATTTTTATCTTTATTAGTTGCTTCTATTTTATTTGAATTTTGACTACTATTTAATGTTTCTAATCCTAATATATTGTCAAGATCGTCCTTATTTAAGTTTATATTTATATTTATATTTTGAGAATTCGTAGTAGAAATTGCTTTTAATAAACTTATCATTACCATGTCAAAAGAATTGCTGCTAGACCCACAACTACATTTATTTAAACCAGTTAAAGAATTACTTAGCTGATATTTTAATAAGTCAATGCTATTAATCATATATTCTCCTCAATCTTTTTATTTTTATAATACGTACGATTCTATATTATCTTTATACAATAAATTGTTTTTTTATATTTTTTCTTTAAGATACAGCTATATATTTTCAAATAAAAATGAGCTATTTACTAATATATAGCTCATTTACAATTTAATATTTTCATTCAACTTGCATTTCTTTAATTAGGCCTTTTTTGTAAGCAATTATCAGCATCTTCAAATCATTTACTTCTTGTTGAATTTTCATTCCATCATAAGTATCTCTCACAAACATTCTATTTGCTCTATTTTCCACAATTATTGATGTAGACAATATATCTTTTTCATTAAATATAGAATCTTCTGCTGATGAAAAGGGCTCATGTGATACTAATTGCATCATTTGTGAATTATATATTAAAGTATATCCTGCTATTCCTGTTTTACCTTGGTAAGCTCTAGAGAAACCACCATCTATTGCTAAAATTCTGCCACCTGCTTTTAATGGACTTTCACCATTTTTACTCTTTACAGGTACATGACCATTTATTACGTGACCACTGTCAAAATCTAAATCAAATTCATCAAAAATCCTCTTTAAAATTTCATCTTCTTCTCTTAAAGTATAGTATGGATTTTTATTTTCTCTTTGGGCTTCTTTTTCATCTATAAAATATCTTTCATATGTGGCCATATCATCTTTTCCAAATAAGGATGAACATTTGCCTGTCCATAAGTACCACATCATATCTTTTCCATATTCTTTTTCTGGATGATTTTTATCAAAGAAATATCCTTTTCTAATATAAGATTCCATCTTGTCCATTAGTGCCTTACCTTTATACTCCTGATTGTCAATTTTCATAGACATAAAGTCTCCGTCATCACTTAAAGGTACACATCCATGAACTAACAAATTACCATTAGTCTTTAAATAAATACTTCCCTTTGAAAATAAAAAACCTACGTGTTTTTGAAGTTTGTCACTATTTTCAAAAGATATAGCCAGCTTCTCTATTACAATTTCTTCTCTTTGCGTTAATTTATAAGGATCTTTTGGGTCTATTGTTGGAAAATTAGTGTCTTTTAACTTATAAGTTTTACCCTTTAGTTTTATTGTTCCTTCTTCATAATCTACCTTGCTTAGTAATAATCTATGGTCCATTTCAAAGTCAGGTCTTCTTTTAATTATTTCAGCTTCTAATTTAAATTGGATTATACTAATTGCCTTATGCATTTTCGCTATTAGAGATTTCTCCGTTATGGATGTTTCATCATCACTCATCTTTGGCATAAATTCTCTGCATGGATCATCTTTGTATACTTCTAAGGCAAATGTTGCTAAAGGTAATATATTAATTCCATAAATATCTTCTACTATATCTAAATTGGCATATCTAGCAGATATTCTTATGGCATTGGCTACACATACTTTTTGTCCTGCTGCAGCTCCCATCCATAATATATCATGGTTTCCCCATTGTATATCCACATTATGATAATTCATTAAAGTATCCATAATAATATCAGGTCTTGGCCCTCTATCATAAATATCTCCAACTATATGCAATCTATCTATAACAAGTTTTTGTATCGCTTTAGAAACTTCTATTATAAATACTCTAGCTCTATCTATTTCAATAATATTGTCTACTATACTTTTGTAATACTCATCTTTATGAGGACTAGTTGAATCTGGGTGCAATAACTCCTCTATAATATATCTAAAATCTTTTGGAAGGAACTTTCTTACTTTTGATCTTGTATATTTACTAGAAGCATATCTTAAAAGTTCAATTAACCTATGAATACTTATTCTGTAGAAGTCTTCTATTTCTTTTTCATTTTCTTGTTTTTCAATTAAATCTAACTTTTGTTCTGGATAATATACAAGAGTAGCTAGCCTTCTACGCTCACTTTCTATCATGGAATTTCCAAATAACTCTTCTATTTTTCTTTTTATTACTCCTGATGCATTTTTTAATACATGTACAAAAGGTTCGTATTCTCCATGAATATCTGACAGAAAATGTTCTGTACCCTTAGGAAGATTTAATATCGCTTTTAAATTTATAATTTCAGCACTTGCTTTGGATATGCTTGAGTATTGTTTAGATAATAATTTCAAATATTTAAGTTGGCTATTTAAATAATCATCTGAAACTTCATATATTTCTTTCATATAAAATTCCTCCCTATTAAATTTCTTACTCTAAATTATTATAACATATATTTTTATATTAATTTTTCTTATAGTTGCTCTTTATATTTTATTTCAAATATCAATAATATATTTTTATACAAATAAAAAAGAATGAGCTATCTCATTCTTTTTTAGGGAAGGTTATATTGTTACTGAATCTTTTTCTCTTATCTATTTTATGTAAAACTCTTAGTTTTTTTAAAATTATATTTACATGATGAACATTCACCATTACATTCATCTACTTTATCAAGACATTCCATAAAAGATACTTTACTGTTATTGTAATGTCTTATAAGAGGTATATTTTTTTTCTTTGCTTGAGTTTCCACTACAGTTTTTAACTTGTGAGATACTGTGGAAGTAAACATTACAACTGCATTTGGACTTCCAAAATCCTTAAGAGCTTTTGATGACATATTTAATATTACTTTCGTTTTATATCCTTTTTCTTTTCCTAAATTAATATATTCTCTCTTCATTCTTTCATTTCCACCTACTACCAATAAAGTCATTTATCTTTCATCCTCCTTTAATTATTGATAATGATTATCATTAATGCTTATTATAAAGATATCATTTTATTTCCAACTTGTCAACAAATACAAATCATTTTCGCAAATTTTACATAAAATTCCAATTATAGATTGCCTTTTTTATAAGAATAATAAAACTATATAACTTTTAAGGAATGATTTTTATGATAGATAAATTATTAATAAAATATGCTTCACCTACTTTAGCTGGAGTAAAAACAGGTAGCTTATTCAAAATTTATAAAAATAATAAATTAAATCTAAATATTGAAGTTGGAAATTATAATCTTCTTTTAAATTCTTTAGATGTGTATTTAGATATTATTTATACTTGCGATAAATATGATTTAATTTATCTTTATAGATCAAAAATGCTTCTTAATGATTTAAAAAACAAAAATGTTATAGACTTTTTAAGTACTTATGGATATGAAAGTATTAATACAAAAGATTATATCTCACACTTGAAATATAGATTTGAACTTTTTCATAAAACACCTCATGAAGTTGGTGTTTTTCTAGGTTATCCTTTAAATGATGTAAAAGATTTTATTAAATATAAAGGAAATAATTTTAAAATTTGTGGTTGTTGGAAAGTTTACCACCATGTTGAACTTTGCAGTAATAAATTTGAAATTTTTAAAAAATATACTCAAATATTTACTTATCTTTATGATAATAATTATCCATTAGAAACATTAGTGCATGACGGAATAAAATTTTAATTATAATTCTTTACTTTATAGGAATGATATTAGGAATGAGAATATAATATATCCGCAACAAAAATAACAACTATATCATTTGATATAGTTGTCATTTTAATATATATTTAATCTTAATCATTCAATAAAATATTTAAAAACTTTTCTTTATTATTCAAAAATGATTTTGTTATTTGAAAATGATCCGTTTCTTCCACATTTACTTCTCTAATTTTGTTATCTTTAATTTCATATATTGTAGAATCTGGATAAGTCATAAGTATGGGTGAATGAGTACTTATAATAAATTGACAATTTGCTTTTACCAATTCATTTATTCTAGTAAGCATTGACATTTGTCTAGATGGAGACAGAGCTGCTTCTGGCTCATCAAGGATGTATATGCCATTTCTAGAAAACCTATTTAACATTACAGAAAAAAATGATTCTCCATGAGATTGATCATGAAGAGATGTTCCTCCATATGAATCAATGATCCTAGCCCCTGCTCCAATAGTACTATCTAGCTCATCTATATTAGTAGCTAAGTTATACATAGACTCCGCTCTTAAGAAAAATCCATCTTTTGGAATTTTTATTCCTTTTACTAAGGTAATATATTTATAAAGTATGGAATGACTATTTCTTGTAGAAAAATTAAAGTTCTTGGTACCACCTTCTGGGTTAAATCCATATGCTACAGCTATAGCTTCCAATAAGGTTGATTTTCCACTACCATTTTCTCCTACAATAAAAGTCACTTTTGGGTGCATTTTTAATTTTTCAAAATGCTTTATTATAGGCAAAGAAAAAGGATACTCATTAATATTTTCTATCTTTTCTTTATTGATTTTCACTTCTCTAATAAAAGTATTATAATTGATTTCTTCCATTTTACATTTGCCTTTCAATATATTAAAATCCTATTAATTCACTACTACTAACATACCCATTTTTAAGAGCATCTTCTCTAAGGTAAGCATATAATTCCGCATTTGTACTTTGCACATAAGGATTAACATAAAAAATACCAAGTATACCTATAGTAATACCTGATAATATCTCCCATCCTAAGAAAGATAAATCCAATACAAAAGTATCCCACTTATTACCCTTCATCATTCTTTTACTTATTTCAAAAGCCCTTTGTCTGCTTATATCTGGATTTTCACATAATATATATGGTATCATTCTATATTCATAAGATTTTATTATTCCCGGAATTATTAACAACAATGACCATAAAAATTGGAATAAACCTTTCATAAACATGGTAAATATTGTATTTTTAAGTTGACCACTTTTATAAATAAAAATTAAGCTATCTAAGGTCTTTTCTTCTTCTCTGATTCCCATAAAGAAATTATTTTTACCTATTTCTATTGGATAAACAATTAGTAACTTAATAATAAATGATATAATAAAAAGAAGTATAAATATACCTATAAACAATAAAAAGAACCCACTTGCAAAAATTCCCTCCACTATATTAAAAGGATCTGATATTTCTTGATCTAAATCTTCATCATTATAATATTCATCATTGCCATAATCGTAATCATCTATATAATTATAATCGTTATACATAAATGAATCGTAAGCATCACTTACTCTGCTACCAACTCCACTTCCTAAACCTCCACTTAATAATAAACATATAAAGCATACTAGCACTGCTTTCCAGTAAAACTTTTTAAATGTAACTTTTCCTCGTTCTTTCAGTTCACTTCTTATCCACATATTTTCTCCTCCTTTTACTATTAAGTATATTACATGTTAGTTTTTATTTGTATAATCTTACAATATTGTATTATTTAAAATTTATAAATTTACTTTTTAATAATTTTCAACAAAAATGGTGGATTAAAATAATCCACCATTTCTTTTATACTAATTAATTAAATTTTAAATTCATATTAGTCAGCTAATCTTTTGTAGCTATCTAATCTATCTTTAGCAGATTCTTCAGCCATTGTGAATAATTGTTCTGCTTCTTCTGGGAATTGTTTAGCTATAGCAGAATATCTTACTTGTTTCATTAAGAAATCTCTGAAGCTTTCTGTTGGCTCTTTAGAGTCAAGTGAGAATGGATTCTTACCTTCAGCTCTAAGAGTTGGGTTATGTCTGTATAAATGCCAGTATCCAGCTTTAACAGCTTGTTCTTCGTTAGCTACACTTCTTCCCATACCTTCTTTTAATCCATGAGATATACATGGAGCATAACATATGATTAGAGATGGACCATCATAAGCTTCTGCTTCTACAACTGCTTTAACAAATTGATTGTAATCAGCACCTATAGCAACTTGAGCAACGTATACATTTCCATAACTCATAGCCATCATACCAAGGTCTTTCTTTCTAGATCTCTTACCAGAAGCAGCAAATTTAGCCATAGCAGCAATTGGAGTAGATTTAGAAGATTGACCACCAGTATTTGAGTAAATTTCTGTATCGAATACAAGAACATTTACATTTTCTCCTGATGCAAGAACATGATCAAGTCCGCCGTATCCTATATCATAAGCCCAACCGTCTCCACCAAGTATCCATTGAGATCTCTTAGCTAAGTAATCTTGTCTTGATTTAACAGATTCGATTAATGCTTTAGTTTCTTCATCTTTTGGTTCAGCTTTATTTATTAATTCAACAACAGCTTTGCTTGCTACAACAGAAGCTTCACTGTTATCTTTAGCTTCTAACCAGTTATTAAATACTGTTCCACCTTCTTCACAGCAAGGATTAGCAGCAAGTATTTGTATATCTTCAATTAATTTAGCTCTTATTTGTTCAACAGCTAAATGCATACCTAATCCATACTCAGCATTATCCTCGAATAATGAGTTTGCCCAAGATGGACCTTTACCTTCGTGGTTGCAAGTATATGGAGTTGATGGAGCAGATCCTCCCCAAATAGAAGAACATCCAGTAGCATTAGATATCATCATTCTATCTCCAAATAATTGAGTTACTAGTTTGATGTATGCAGTTTCACCACATCCAGCACAAGCTCCTGAGAATTCCATTAATGGTTGTCTAAATTGAGAACCTTTAACAGAGTTTACGTTCATTACATCACCTTTTGGTGCAACTTTATCAGTATCAACTGCATAAGCCCAATTTTCAACTTCTACTTCTTGAGTATCAAGAGGTTTCATAACTAAAGCTTTTTCTTTAGCTGGACATACATCAGCACAGTTTCCACATCCTGTACAGTCCATTGGAGATACTTGTATTCTGTATTGTAATCCTTCAAGTCCTTTACCTGTAGCTTTCTTAGTTTTGAATGCCTCTGGAGCATTAGCTAATTCTTCTTCTGTTACAAGAACTGGTCTTATACAAGCATGAGGACATATGAATGAACATCTATTACATTGTATACAGTTTTCTGTAATCCATTCTGGGACATTTACAGCTATACCACGTTTTTCATAAGCTGCAGTACCACATGGGAATGTACCATCTTCATATCCTAAGAATGTACTTACTGGTAAATCATTACCTTTTTGTGCACTCATTGGTCTTAATATATCTTTTATGAAAGCAGGTTCTTCACAAGTTGTTGCTGCTTCATCATCAGTAGCATTTGCCCAAGAAGCTGGAACCTCTACTTTAACTAATGAGTTTATACCTGCATCAACAGCTTGGTAGTTCATGTTAACTATTTTTTCACCTTTTTTACCATAAGCCTTTACTATAGAATCCTTTAGATATTTAACAGCATCATCAACTGGTATTATATCAGCTAATTTAAAGAATGCAGATTGACATATCATGTTTATTCTATTTCCAAGACCTATTTCTTGACCTATTTTAACAGCATTTATTGTATAGAATTCTATTTCATTTTCTGCTATATATTTTTTCATTTCTGCAGGAAGATGAGCTTCTAAGCCTTCTTGATCCCATATAGTGTTAAGTACGAATGTACCACCTTTTCTAAGTCCTTTTAATAAATCATATTTAAATACATATGATTGGTTATGACAAGCAATGTAATCAGATTCATCTAAAAGATATGTAGATCTGATTGGAGTATCACCAAATCTTAAGTGAGACATTGTTATACCACCAGATTTTTTAGAATCATAGTCAAAGTATGCTTGAGCATATTTATCAGTGTGGTCACCTATTATTTTTATTGCTTGTTTATTAGCACCAACAGTACCATCTGATCCTAATCCCCAGAATTTACATCTAACTGTTCCTGGAGCTTTTATTTTAATTGGTTCTGCTTTTGGTAAAGATGTATTTGTTACATCATCTACTATACCTATAGTAAATCCATTTTTAGGTTCTTCTGTATTTAAGTTTTCAAATACTGCATGTAAATCAGTTGGAGTTGTATCTTTTGATCCAAGTCCGTATCTTCCACCTACTACTAATGGAGATATATCCGATTTAGCAAGTATATTTACTACGTCTAAGTATAATGGTTCACCTGGAGCACCTGGTTCTTTAGTTCTATCAAGAACACATACTCTTTCAACAGTACTCGGCATTGCTGCTAAGAAATGTTCAGCTGAGAATGGTCTGAATAAGTGAACTTTTATCATACCAAGTTTTTCACCTTTAGCATTTAAGAAATCTATAGTTTCTTCTAAAGCTTCTGTAACAGAACCCATAGCAACAACTACATGTTTAGCATCTTCTGCTCCATAGTAATCAAATAAGCTATGTTTTCTTCCTGTTATTTCGCTCATTCTTGCCATATTTTTTTCAACTATTCCTACTATATCATTATAGTATTTGTTTGAAATTTCTCTTGTTTGGAAGTATATATCAGGGTTTTGAGCTGTACCTCTAGTTACAGGGTGATTTGGAGATAATGCTTTATCTCTAAATGCTTGAACAGCATCTTTGTCTAATAATTGTTCATACTCTTCATTATCCATTAATTCAACTTTTTGAATTTCATGTGAAGTTCTAAATCCATCAAAGAAATGTAAGAATGGTAAAGAACCTTCTATTGCAGACATATGCGCAACTGGAGCTATATCAGCAACTTCTTGAACTGAACCAGAAGCAAGCATAACAACGCCTGTTTGTCTTGCAGCCATAACGTCTTGATGATCTCCAAATATTGATAACGCTTGAGATGCTAGTGCACGAGCAGTAACATGGAATACTCCTGGTAATAATTCACCAGCACATTTATACATATTTGGTATCATTAATAATAAGCCTTGAGAAGCAGTAAATGTTGAAGTTAAAGCTCCACCTTGTAATGAACCGTGGAATGCTCCAGCAGCTCCTGCTTCAGATTGCATTTCAACTACCTTTACTTTTTGTCCAAAGACGTTTTTTCTTCCTTGAGATGCCCATTCGTCAACTAATTCAGCCATAGTTGATGATGGTGTTATTGGATATATAGCAGCAACTTCTGTAAATGCATACGCAACATGAGCAGCAGCTGTATTTCCATCAACTGTTTTCATAAATTTAGCCATTTTATGTTTCCTCCTTAATTTTACCCTAAATGCTATACAATTTATATTTATATGTTTATAAAACTATTAATTGTATCAACTCTATAAGTACTAGTCTGTTTTATAAAACACTTTTTACATTTATTAACAATATTCTGCATAATAATCTAAAGTCCTTCATAATTCTGACAATTTTTAAAATTCAAAATAAAAAAATAATTTTTAACACAAAATTATTTTTTTAAAGTCACATTTAATACATTACCCATAAAATAACAAATTAAATCATATTATTTTTTATTGGTTAAAATTTCCTGATAACATACTTTTAGCTTTAATTATTGTCATATACCTTTAATGTTTTGTTAATAGATAAACTCTAGCTAATCGTTTTAGTATCCTATAGTATCTGTTTTTTCTCCAGTAGCTATAGATATAGAAGCACTCGCTCCTATTCTAGACGCTCCAGCATCTATAACTTTCATAGCGTCTTCTGTAGTTCTAACGCCTCCAGATGCTTTAACACCAACATTTGGTCCAACTACATCTCTCATTAATTTTATATCTTCAGGAGTTGATCCGCCAGTTCCAAATCCAGTTGATGTTTTAACATAATCTGTTCCAGCTTTAACTGATAACTCACATGCTATTTTCTTTTCCTCATCAGTTAAATAGCAAGTCTCTATTATTACTTTTACTAATGCTTCTTTATTAGCTGCATCTACTACTGCTTTGATATCTTTATAAACTAGATCATAGTTTTTGTCTTTTAATGCACCTATATTTATAACCATATCTACTTCATGAGCACCTTTTGCTATAGCATCTTTCGTCTCGAAAGCTTTTACTTCACTAGTATTTGCACCTAAAGGGAAGCCTATTACTGTACAAACTTTTACTTTACTTCCTTCTAATTCTTTCTTAGCAAGTTCTATATGTGTTGGGTTTATACAAACCGAAAAGAATCCATGTTCTTTAGCTTCTTTACAAACCTTTATAACATCTTCTTTGCTTGAAAAAGCTTTAAGTACTGTGTGATCAATCATATTAGCAATATTTTGTTTCATTATCATATAACTCCTTTATATATTATGTAATATTTCCTATATACATGGTAAATATGTATTATTCCATTACCATGTATTTTGCTGTTAATAAATATACTTTCATTATTATGTTAGCACATATAATTCCTTTTTTAAAGAAGAGTTTCCTTTATTTTCATAATTATATTTACATATAATTATTTTTTTCTTTAAAAAAGAAGGTATGTTTTTCACAATAAATGAAAATAAAGTATTTAGAGTAAAATGAAATCGTTTCGCTGTTTAATTATTTAATTTTTAAAAATATTTTACAGGTTAAATATAAAAATATTGAATTTAATTTTAACGACTATTCATTTTAATTAGTTTAAACAATTTTATATCTAAATATTTTATAAAAATAAAATTTTATTTTTATTAATAAAAAAAAGATATGTATAAAAATACATACCTTTTTCATTATTTAATATTTGATAATTATTTCACTAATTCTACTAATTCTCCGTTTTTAACTCCTGCAGCATTTCCTTCTTCTAAGTCAACGTGCATTTCTAATGCGAAAGAAGCATTAGCTCTAACTAATACGTTGTTGAATAAAAGTGCTCTTTCTCCTTGAGTTTGAACTGAAACTATATCTTTATCTTTAACTCCGAATTTTTCAGCATCTTCTAAGCTCATATGTATATGTCTAGAAGCTACAATAACTCCTCTTCCTAATTCAACTTCACCTTTTGGTCCTACTAATTTACATCCTGGAGTTCCTTCAACATCTCCTGATTGTCTAACTGGAACAGCTAAACCTAATCCTCTAGCATCTGCTAAAGATACTTCTACTTGAGATTCTGGTCTTGTTGGTCCTAAAACTCTCATTTTAGTTGATCCTTTTAGTCCTACTACTTCTACCATTTCTTCACAAGCGTATTGTCCTGGTTGAGATAAATCCTTTTTATGAGTTAATTCATATCCTGCTCCGAATAAAGTTTCAACATCAGCTTGGCTTAAATGTATATGTTTATTTGATAATGCTATTGGTAATTTCATGAAATATAACCTCCCAAAAATTTTCTTGTATATAATTATTTCTAATTATTATCTGCAATTCAATTATACATAAATTCCTACGTAAAATCAAACCATATTGATTATTTTGATAAATTCTTCAACAAATCGAAGTAACCTGGAAAAGAAATATCAATACATTTGTCACTATCTAAAATAATTTCATTATTACTAATTAAATTTGCAATGGAAAATGACATGGCTATTCTGTGATCATTAAACGTTTGTATTTTACCACCTTGTAAAGAAGTTTTTCCTTTTATTATCATTCCATCTTCTAACTCAATAGCTTTAGCTCCTATTAAGTTTAGATTGTTCACAACAGATTTTATTCTATTACTTTCTTTTACTTTTAATTCTGATGCATCTTTTATAATAGTATCTCCTTCTGCTCTAGTTGCTAAAACTGCAATTATGGGAATTTCGTCTATTAATGTTGGAATTAATTCTTTATCTATGGTAGTTCCTATTAAATGAGGACTGTATTTAACTAAAATATTTCCAACTTTTTCACCACATATTTCCTCTTCATATACTACTTCAATATTTCCATTCATTCTTTTTATCACTTCTATAATTCCCACTCTTGTATCATTTAAACCTACATTTCTTATTAATACTTCTGAGTTTTCACTTATTAAAGCTCCTACCATTATAAACGCCGCCGAAGATATGTCTCCTGGTACATAAATATCTTTATTAAATAATTCTTCCACAGGATTTATTTTTATATTTAAGTCATTTACTTCAATATCTGCTCCAAAAGATTTAAGCATTATTTCTGTGTGATTTCTACTTCTCACTTTTTCATGAATAAAACTTGTATTATCTCCATATAAACTTGCTAAAATTAATGATGATTTTACTTGAGCTGAAGATACAGGCATATGATAATTTATATGAGTTAAATTTCCACCTTCTATAGTTATAGGTGTTAAGTTTGCATCCTCTTTTCCACTTATAATAGCTCCCATTTGTCTTAGTGGATCTGTAACTCTTTTCATAGGTCTTTTTCCTATGGACTCATCTCCAACAATTGTAGTTTTAAAATTTTGACCTGCAAGAATTCCCATCATAAGCCTTATTGTTGTACCTGAATTTCCCACATCTAAAAGTAGATTATCTTCTAATGATTTTAATCCTCTTAGACCTTTTCCACTTACATACACTTCATTATTATTTATTTCAATATCTACACCCATTTTTCTAAAGCACTTTACAGTAGATAAACAATCTTGTCCCATAAGGAAGTTGCTTATTTTATTTTTTCCTTTTGAAATAGAAGAAAACATAATTGCCCTGTGTGATATGGATTTGTCTCCAATTAACTCAAAACTGCCCTTAAGCATTATTGCACTCCTTTATAACTTTTAAAATAAGTTCTTCTTCTATATTGTCAAATACTTCAACCTTTCCTTTACTTACTGGAAGTACAAGGTTTATTTTAAAGAAGCTATTTTTCTTATCATTTTTCATTATATTAAATACTTCATCAACATTTTCATATTCAAAAGTAGTAGGTAAATTAAATTTTTCACATACATTTATAAATTGATTGTAGTATTCTTTATTTATTAGATCTTTTTCAAGAGATAATTTAAATGCCATGTTCATTCCAATAGAAACAGCTTTTCCATGACTTATATGACATAATTTTTCTATTCCATGTCCAAAAGTATGTCCAAGGTTTAATATTTTTCTAAGACTTCCTTCTTTTTCATCCTTATCTACCACATTTCCTTTAACTTGTGCACAAGTTTTCACCATTTTTAATAAGGTTGAAGTTTTTCTATCTAAAATATCTTCGTGATTTTCTAGCAAGAAATTTAAAAAGTCCATTTTTTCTTCACAAACATTACCTTCTATAAAAGCATATTTTATTACTTCACCCATTCCACTTAAATAGTCTTCTTCTGGTAAAGTTTTTAATGCTTCCACATTTATATATGTAATCTTAGGCTGGTGAAAAGCTCCAATTATGTTTTTACTATTACCTAAGTTTATTCCTGTTTTTCCTCCTATGGAAGAATCTACTTGAGATAGTAAGGTAGTTGGTATTTGTACCACATCTATTCCTCTCATATATGTGGCTGCCACAAAACCGCCTAAGTCTCCAACTACTCCTCCTCCTAAAGCTATTACTAAAGATTTTCTACTTAAATTTACTTTTATACAATAATTCATTATTCTTTCGTAATCTTCTAGGGATTTTGAATCTTCACCAGGGTTTACTATATATTCATAAACGTACTTTCCCTTTAAGTGTTTCATCATTTCATCTAGTTGAGTATTGTATGTATTGTAATCACACATTACAAAATAAGCATCATAAATTTTATTTAATTCTTCTACTGACTCCACATTACAGGCTTCACATAGACTTTTTTGAAAATTTCTATATCCCTCATCAACGTATATTTTGCAAGTATTATTGATTATTTTTTCCATCCTCTATCACCTAACCTTTTTATATAAGAATTGTAATTACTTTTTAAATCTTCTAAAGAGTCGCCTCCTATTTTATCTAAGAAAAATTTACAAATCACAAAAGCCACAACATTTTCACATACCACGGAACAAGCAGGCACTGCACATGAATCTGAGCGTTCAACACTGGCTTTATATTTTTCCAATGTATTTATATTTATAGTATCTAGAGGTTTATATAAAGTTGGTATAGGCTTCATTGCACATCTTATGATTATTTCATCTCCTGTTGTCATTCCACCTTCTATTCCACCTAAATTATTGCTATTTCTTATTATTCCCTCTTCTTCATTATAGAAGATTTCATCCATAACTTTTGAACCCACAAGGCTAGATGCTTCAAAGCCCAGTCCTATTTCCACACCTTTTATTGCTTGTGTTCCCATCAAATGCATGGCTAAATGTGCATCTATTTTTTTATCAAAATGAGTATAAGAGCCAAGGCCTGGTATTAAGTTTTTTACTCTAACTTCTATTATTCCACCTAAAGTATCTCCTTCTTTTTTACACTCATCTATTTTATTTTTTATTTTTTCTTCTAAAGCTTGGTTTACACATCTTATTTCACTATTATCCACATTATCTTTAATATAATTAAATTCATAAATTTTGTCATCTTTTATTTGTCCAATTTGTACCACATGAGATACAAACTCTATGTTAAAATTTTTAAGAAATTGTTTACAAATAGCTCCTACTGCAACCCTTGATGCAGTTTCTCTTGCTGAAGATCTTTCTAATACATTTCTAGCATCATGAAAATCATATTTTAAACAACCTACTAAATCAGCATGTCCTGGTCTTACATTTTCCACTATTTTTTCTTGTTCATTTATCTCTTCCATAGGGGACATATATTTTATCCAGTTTTCAAAATCCTTATTTTTTATTTCAAAAGAAAGAGGAGCTCCAATAGTTTTCTTTCCTCTAACGCCTCCTATTATATTAATTTTGTCTTTTTCTATTTTCATTCTACCACCACGGCCATATCCTCCTTGGCGTTTCCTTAATTCTTCATTTATTTCTTCTATATTAAGTTCTATATTCGATGGTATCCCATCAACAATAGTTATTAAGCTTTGTCCGTGAGATTCTCCACTTGTTAAATATCTAAGCATATACTTCTCCTTATCTTTTTTACTTATTTTATTAGTTTATCAAAATAAATCAAAAAAAGACATATTACTTTTACATAAAAAAGACTAGCTATTATTCATAATTTATAGCTAGTCTTTTTATATTAATAACTTTACTAATACAAATTTTCGTTTATTTCTTTTATATAATTTATCACCGCTTCATTTAACGCTTCTTGAAATACCTTATTTTCACTAAATTGTACTTCATCACTATTACTCATATAAACATTTGAAATTAATTTAGTATTTATACATTTAAAGAATAAATCCATTACAAGCTGTCCACCTAAAAATTGATTTTCATATTCAGGTTGACCTCCTACAGCTATAAACATTCCTCTACGTTCTTTTTTTACATCAATAGAAGGTTTTTTTAGTACATATTTACTTGAGTAAAATACTTGAGTTCTATCTACTAATGTTTTTACCTTTGTAGAAATACTTTGGAAAAACATAGGACTTACTACAATAGTTCCAATAGATTTATCAAAAGCTTCATATAGTGGGGTCATGTCATCTTTTATAATACATTTTCCAGTTCTTTCGCAGTATCCACAAGCTGTACAATAGTCTATGTTCATTTTATAAATATTTAATACTTCATAGTTAAGTTTGTTTTCTTCTAACTTTTTAGTTATGCTTTCAATTATTTTACTACAGTTTTTACTTCTTCTTGGACTACCGTTAATAATTAAAATTTTACCTTGTTTATCCATAATTCCTCCTAAATATTTTTTAACATTAGAATTAAAATATCATCATCAAAATTATCATTTCCAGTAAACTTTTCTGTTTCTTTTTTAAGATTTTCTACAATTTTATTTTTATTATTTTTATAGTTGTTTTTTACAAAGCACTTAAGTCTATCTAGTCCAAATTCTTCTTTGTCATGATTCTTAATTTCTAAAGTCCCATCTGTGAACATAAATACCATAGGATAGTTTTCTATGCTAAATGTATTACTATGATACTCACCATCAGGCAATACTCCTATAGGAATTCCTTTTTTACAGTTAAGACTTTCCACAACTTCATCATTTTCATCAATAATTATAGGACTGTAATGTCCTGCATTAGAAACAGATAGTATATTCCTTTGCGTATCAAATACATTTATTAAAGCTGTAGCAAATACACCCATTTTATCAAACTCATCATATAGTATTTTATTTAAATGAGTTGCTATCTCCCCAGGTGTCTTGTATTGATAACATAATGTTTTGAAAGCTCCTTTAATCATAGCAACCATATAGTTTGCCACAATACCATGGCCCATAACATCTGCAATAATAAAAGCTACTCTTTTATCATCAATTTTGTGTGCATAGTAAAAATCTCCACCTACAACTGTTGCTGGCTTGTGATAAAATTCCAACTCTTTCTCATTGTTACATTCCATCTTACTATCATTCATTATAAGCTTTTGTTGCTTATTAAGAATATTTAATTCTTTGGCAATTAACTTATGCTTTATGTTTTTTTCACTATAATCATAAAGTTGCATAGCAACTGTGACCTGTTTTGATAATATACTTAATATATTTAAATCATCATCTTCGTATTTTTTTCCATCAATACATAAAATTACACCTATAGACTGGGATTCATTAGATAATTTATAAAAGATATACGTATCCACATTTAAATTTATTTCTTTTGCTTTTTGTCTATCATTTACATATTTACCTTGAACATTTTTTGATAAAAGCAAATTAACTATGTCTTCCATACTGGAATCTTTTTCATCCAGCTTGCAATAAGACCTAAATATTTTAGTTTTCCAATTATTCTTATCTATTAATATAACTGCATCTCGACTTTTTGTAGTTTTCTTTGCTATATCACTTAAATGTACTAAGAATTCGTCTATATTTTTATTTTGATATAGTTTTCTCGTAGCTTCACTTATTAATTCTAAAGAACTTCTAAGTTTATCTATTACAAAATTTTTTTGACTATTTTTTTCTGTTATTTCTATAGACAAAGCAATTAAAGATGCAATAGAAGAAACAAAATCTATATCCTCACTTTTTAAAATATCCTCTTCATCTAAGAAACAAGTCATAAATCCTACTACTTTTTTATTATATATTAAAGGAAATACAATTCTTCCTGTATATTTCTCATGCTTTGCTAAATCTCTTTCCTTTATAGCTCTTTCATCATCAAAGACGTTTTGTATATAAATTATTTTCTTAAATTCTACTGCATCATGAATATAATCAGGATAATCTTCATAAAAATCAAACTTTACACCTTTAGCGTCATCAGGTTTAAAAGTTTCTCTTATGTATTCTAAGCTATTTGAACATACTAAGTAAGCATTCTTATAATCATTATTATAGAATAAGTTGACACAAGCTTTTCTAGGAAAAACCACTTCAAGCATTTTTTCTACTATTTTGTCCTTTATATCAAAAAAATTAGTAGACTCTGTAACTAAGGAAGATATCTCTACTAAATTTTTCATTTTCATATTAATATTGGTCATAAGCATACACCCTTCCCTCATATAAGATTTCCTTTTTTCTAAAATTAATTGTAACATAATATTATTTATTTATATAGATAAATCACCTTATTCTTAATATAATCTAAATCTTCATGATTTCATTCTTCTTCACATAGTAGGTCTAAAAATCTATTTACACACAAAAAAAGGGGTATATTCATTTTCCATGTATACCCAAAATTAAAATAATTGTTTTTTCATAATCTCTATTCACAGATTTATTTATAAAGTTGTCATTATATTTTTTATTGTCTAAATCCTTCGTATATATTTCTAATCGTATATATAAAAACAATTACAAAACTTATACCTATAAAATAATTAAATCCTGTAAGTAAACTTATAATTAGAAGAGTAACTAATAAGTTAATTCCTCTCTTACCATTTTCATTTATTAAGTTATTTGTAGATATTTCTATATTATTTTTTACACTTTCAATTGCTTCCTTTACTTGCTTTTCATAACTAACTTTATAAACTAAATAAGTTACCTCTACTAATAATACTCCTACTCCAAGAAGCATCTTAACATTAAAAGATAAATAAAGTATGAACAGTGCTAAAATTATTTTTAATCCTTTAAATAAATAACTGTCTATTTTTAATGTAATATTTCTAAATTCTTTACATCCTTTTCTAAGTTCATAATCTTTATTTGGCATATTACTCATTTTAGTTTTTACCACTTCTGAGTAAAATAATTTAATTATACTATTTATCATAACTTCACTTCCTTGTTACTTCATATTTTGTTTTTATTATTGGTAAAATTTTGAATTTGTATACTTTGAAACTTAAATAATAATTTGTCTGCAAGTCTTATGATAATATACTTATAAATAAAAAAGCCCTAAAAGGGCTTTTTTATTGTAAGTATTAAGTTTTGTCAATATTATGTTATTCTTGTATAAAAGTTTCGCAAGATGCATCATTTGCATTAATTCTAACGTCATCTGCTGTACAATATTTATTTTCATTATATTTGCAATTACGAGCTTCACATTTAATATTTTGTGGATTTGTATATCCACCATCTGCACTATTAGTAAATCCACCGTTTGCTTCATCAACAAAAGTGCTACAGCCTGTTTCACTAGTTGTAACTGCTTCACGTCCTGCAACATTTATTGCTCCTGCTCTACATTCATGGCTTTCATTATGAACGCAGTTAGTAGCATTACATTTTAAATTTCCATTTTCCATAAATTACACCTCCTAAAGTTATCTACTTTATTATGTGCAAATTTAAAAATATAATTATATCTTCTTTAATAGAATTTACTTTACATTCCAATGAAATATTTTAATCTAAGTCTTTATATATCTTAATTTTCTGACAGAAAGTATGCAAATTCCAAATTTGGCAACAATAAAATATAAGAACTTATTATAAAAATAGGAGTGATCCCTTATGGAGATAAGAGAATTAGACTTAGAAACACGTAATAAGATTTATAGTCACACCAAAAGCATTTTGAGAAAATACCAAAAGGGAATAGTTACTGGTAAATTAACTGCCGATAAGTTTGCACAAAACATTTTATGCGATGATTATATAAATCATCTATTAAGCGAAGATCTATTAAACGAAGAAGATTTTAAGTCTTCTTATATAGAATACATAAATACTCTTATTGACATGCAAAATGAAAACTTAGCAACTTGTCGCAAAAGAAAAAAAGAAAAGAAAAAAGTCTCACCACCTAATATTTCTCAAAATCTAAAACTTAAAAATCTTTTACATGATGAAGGCTATGATTTAGTCATTCCCCTACAATATTTAAATGGTAATGATATGGATAATATAATTCAATATATTGAAACAGGGAATATAGAGTTAGGAAATGAACGAATTTATAATTACATACGAAAAACTAGTCCTAGTTAAAAAAAAGCACTACTAATCATGTTTTTAGTAGTGCTTTTAAAATTATAACTTTTATTTATCCCATAGCTTTTTCTAGCTTCGATAAATGTTGAATTGGATAATATCTTAATAATTCTCTAAACTGTTCTACACTTAATCCTTGTGTAGTAGTATATATTCTTATTTTTCCATCCACATCTGAATCAATAAAAGCTTGTTTAATTTTATCAAAATCTACTGCTGCCATAATAACACTCCTTATGTATTTAATATTTTACATCTAGAGTTATTTTAACCAAGACATGTGTTTTTATTTACTTTTCTATACAAATGGAAAAATATCTAAGTGTTCCAATAAAATTTTCATGCCTATTAATATTAAAATAGCACCTCCAGCAAATTCTGCTTTTGATTTGTACTTTGTTCCAAAAACATTTCCTATTTTAACACCTATAGCAGATAAAACAAAAGTAACTATTGCGATAAATGACACAGCTGGTATAATATCTACTTGCAAAAATGCAAATGTTATACCTACTGCAAGAGCATCTATACTAGTGGCAATAGCAAGGATAACCATATTTTTGAATCCAAGTTGATTTACTTCTTCCTCACCTACAGCAGCTTCTGTTAAATCTACAATTCCACCATCTTCATCCTTTTCCATAGACTCTCTTATCATGTTTATTCCTATAAATGATAATAAAATAAATGCTATCCAATGATCTATGCTAGTTATATAGTCCTTAAATTGTATTCCTAAAATAAATCCAATAAGAGGCATTCCACCCTGAAATCCTCCGAAGTATAGACCAACCTTTGAACATTCTTTTAAACTTACCTTTTTGAGAGATAACCCTTTGCAAATAGATACTGCAAAAGCATCCATAGAAAGTCCTACTGATAATATGAATAACTCAATTAATCCCATATTTTTTCCTTCCTTCCATTTATTAAAATTTCATTCTACTTTGATATATTCTTCCCAAAATTCCCTTTGCTCATGTCGCCAACTAGATGTCTTGGCCAACTAAAAAAGACCCACCTATAGCCTTAGCTATAGATAAGTCTCATCATTCAAAACAAAGCCAGATAGTATAACTATCAGTATGTTGACTTTATTACACTATAATATTAGTGCCAACTACTCCCTTATCAAAGTATTTATTTATTTTAATATATTTTCTTTCGTTAGTCAATATTACCCTTATTTTCTATTTTAAACAATTTTTATAATATATATGTTAATATCAAAATAAAGAAGTAAGTAAAAAGGAGTTTATTCCTTTATACTTACTTCTACTTTTAGCTATATGTTATTTTTTATTTTCTAATTATTGTTGGCCTTTTCCAGCCATTTGTTGTTCTGCCATTTCAACAAGTTTTTTAGTCATGTATCCACCTACATAGCCATTTTCTCTAGCTGTAAGATTACCTTTATCAACTTGTTGATAGTTAGACATACCAAGTTCACTTGCTATTTCTAATTTCATTTGATTTAAAGCAGCTTTTGCTTCTGGAACAGCCTTTGTATTATTATTGCTAGTTGTCATGTTATTACCTCTTTCCTTTTTTAATATTTGTTTCTAGTAATATTATGTTACAATTGAGATTTAACATGTATGCAATTTTTGACAAATTTTTTAACAATTGATTCCAGCTAAATAAGCTGTTGAATAAGCTATTTGTAGATTAAATCCTCCAGTATATGCATCCACATCTATAATTTCTCCTGCAAAAAAAAGATTTTTTATAATTTTAGATTCCATTGTACTGGCATTAATCTCACTTACTTTAATTCCACCAGAAGTTACTATAGCTTCTTCTATTGGTCTATATCTCTTAACAGTAAAAGTAAGATTTTTTAATAGATGAACTAAATCCAATCTTTGTTTTTTAGATATTTGATTTACTTTTAAGTGCCTAGGTATTTCACTTAATTCAATTATTATTGGTATAAGTTTTTTAGGTAATAAATCATCTAACGAATTTTCAAAGTTTTTATTTGTATACTTTGCAAAATCTTTAATAATTCTTTTATCTAACTTTTCCTCATCTAGTGCTGGTTTTAAATCAAGAATAATTTTGTAATTTTCTTTACTAGTATCTTTCATTCTACAACTAGCAGATTTTATTATAGGTCCATCTAGACCGTATTTTGTAAATTCTAATTCTCCAAAGTCATCATATATTGTTTTATTTTTACTATTAATAACAGTGATAGCCACATTTCTAAGGGCTAATTTTTCTAAATCTTTAACAAAATGTTCTTGTACTTCAATACCAATTAAAGAAGGTTTTGGACTTATTATTGTATGTCCTAAAGACTGTGCAAACTTATATCCATCTCCTGTAGATCCAGTAAGAGGATAGCTCATGCCTCCTGTAGCTAGTATTACACTGTCACATTTTATTACTTCATTATTGTTATAAATGACTTTTTCTATTTTATTATCTTTTGCTATGATTTTATTAACCTTAGCGTTTAATATAATTTTCACTTTTTTATCTTTAACTTGTTTTTCTAAAGCTTTTACTACGTCTAGGGCTTTATCACTTTCTGGGAATACTCTTTTTCCTCTTTCAGTTTTAGTTGCAAGTCCAAGAGAATTAAACATAGTTATTGCATCATAGTTTGTAAATGTATAGAAGGCACTATATAAAAATTTACCGTTTGTAGGTACATTTTCTATTAATTCTTCCACATCACAATCATTAGTAATATTACATCTTCCCTTTCCTGTAATTAAAAGCTTTCTTCCTAATTTATGTTGTTTTTCTAAAAGTATAACACTGGCTCCATTATCCACTGCAGTTGATGCTGCCATCATTCCAGCCGGTCCTCCGCCTATTACTACTACCGTTTTCAAATAATCATCCTTCCTTATAAATAGGGAAATTTATGCTAACTTAAATAATTTAAATAATGCTGGAGCACCTGCAACACCCCAAAATACTACAAGTGTATATTTCAAATATTTGATAATATTAATTATTTCTTCCGCTTTATTAACTATTAAAGTATCTTCCACATAATTAAACAATACATAAACTGCTAATAATGATATTATCCCTACTATAAATCTAAGTATTTTTTTGCCTAAACCTTCATCTTTTGAAGTTTTCTTTGCAAATATATTCTTTTTTCTAGTCTCATTTTCTGTACCAAAGTTAATAAAAGTATCTTCTACCATATAACCTAGAGCAAAACCTGTGTAAAGACCAAACATTTTGTATAAATCTTCTCCACCAATAAAATATGTACAAACTCCAAATATTAACATTAATACAACTAATATATAGTAGTTTTTACTATCATCTATATAGTCAAACAATTTTATAAATAATATACTTAAAACTATACCAAATCCCCATGCAACAATTACGTCCATTGGCCAATGAACACCTAAGTATAATCTTGATATTCCTGCTCCAATAATCATTAATATTCCTATAATGTATATCCATGCTTTTCTAAATAAATACATTATAGAAGTCCAGAAAGTTGTAGCAGTTTGCGTATGTGCACTAGGAAAAGAATAACCTGGTGCAGTTTCGATTCTTAATGATTCTAATCCTTTTGTTCCTATAGGTCTTGGCATTTTAACAAAATTTTTAACCCCTGCATTTATATTTAAACTTCCGCAAAGAGAAAATAAAATTCTTTGCCCTACTTTTTTATTTATACACCAATATATTACCCCTGTTAATACAGTTATTACTGGCACTTCTGTGCATATAGTAAAGAATGTAAATATACTTGTAAGTAACTCATTTCTTATACTTTGTAAATACATTAATATGTCCAGCTGTGATCCCATAATTTACCACCTTTCAATAAAATACTTCCTCTTTTTCTATTTTACATAATTTTTAAAAATAAATATATATTTTTTGACAATAAATATAATATTTTGTTATTTTCTTATAATTTATATTTTGCAATATGTTAAAAGGAGTATAAGATTCACTCTTATACTCCTTTTTTATTATGTTCTTATATATCTTCAACAATACCTATATAAGGAAGATTTCTATATTTTTCAGCGTAATCTATCCCATATCCAACTATAAATTTATCTTCAATTATATATCCTACATAATCAACTTTAATATCTGATGTTCTTCTTTCTGGTTTGTCTAATAATGTACAAAGTTTTAATGATTTTGGTTTTCTAGTTTTTAAAGCAGCAACTAAAGAACTTAAAGTTAAACCTGAATCAATTATATCTTCAACTATTAATACATTTTTATTTTCTATATCTACATCTAAATCTTTTATTATTTTAACTGTACCTGATGAAGCAGTTGCTGTTCCATAGCTTGAAACAACCATAAAGTCCATTCTTACATCTAAATTTATCTCTCTTATTAAGTCAGCACAAAAAACACTAGCACCTTTTAGTATTCCAACTACTAGTAACTCTTCTCCAGCATAATCTTTTTCTATTTGATTTGCTAGTTCTTTAACTTTATTTTTTATTTCTTCCGCTGAGTACATAACTCCATTTAATTTATACATAATTTCCTCCCAGTAATGATGAATCATATTCATTATAACATATATTTTACCTTTTTCAAACATTTTCATTCGTGTTTTATCTTGCATTTTTTGTTATATATTTCATGTATTGTATTAGTACAATATTCTTTTTATTTTTGTACATATCTACATATATTTAATTTATACTATACTATATTAAGAATCAAAAAAAATTGGAGGGCTAATTATGAGTGTAAATCATGGTGCTAATTTGTATGATTTGTCAAAACAATATGGTTTTTCTAAAGATGAATTTTTAGACTTCAGCTCTAATATTAATCCATTTGGCACATCCACTTTAGCTAAAGAATATGTAATTAATAATATAAATATGGTATCTGTTTATCCTGATCCAGAATATGCGGCATTAAAAAAATCAATTTCATCTTATTGTAGTTGTAATGAGGATAATATGGTTTTAGGAAGCGGTGCTACAGAACTTATTTCATCTTTTATAAGTACTATTTCTCCTAAAAGAGCTGTTCTTCTTTCTCCTGCATACTCAGAATACGAAAAAGAACTCAATAAAATTAATTGTGAAGTAGTTAAATATTTTTCTAGAGAATACAATGATTTTAAAATAGATACTGTGGAATTTATAGATTTTATAAATAAACATGAATGTGATTTAATCGTCATATGTAATCCTAATAATCCAACAGGTTTCTCTTTTTCTAAATTTGAAATAGAGATTATACTAAAGAATACAAATGCTTTTGTTATGGTTGATGAAACTTATGTTGAATTTACAAATACTAGTATTTATTCTTCTACACCTTTAGTTGATCAATATGATAACTTATTTGTAATTAGAGGTACATCTAAATTCTTCTCAACACCTGGTATTAGATTAGGATATGGCTTAATTGGAAATGAAGATATAAAAAATCAAATCAACAAAAATCTTGACTTATGGAATATAAATATTATTGCTTCATCTATGGGTGAAATAATGTTCACCGACAATAATTATATTGAAACTTGCGTAAATGTAATTTTAGATGAGAGAAATTATCTATATAATTCTTTATGTGAGTTTAATAATCTTACAGTTTACGAAAGTAAAGGCAATTTTATATTATGCAAATTAAAAGGTAAAACTATAACTGCTAGTGAACTTAGAGAAAAGTTGATACCTAAAAAAATTATAATAAGAGACTGTGAATCCTTTGATGGACTTGATGAATACTTCTTTAGAATATGTGTCTTAAAACCCGAAGATAATAGATATCTTATTAATTCTTTGAAAGAAATTTTATACTAAATTTATAATAATAAAAAGGACATACTATATGTCCTTTTTATTATTGCTCAAAATTATAAAAAATTCGCTTCGCTCATGTCGCCAACGAGATGCCTTCGCTATCGCTTCAGGCAACGACCTTGCTCAAAATAAATTTTTACTTATTTTCATTTAAATATTTTATAATAGCGCCTTTTGCAGCTTCATCTGCTAAATCATTGTACACACTTTCATTACTATGTGCTTTTACTTTTACAAAACAAATATTCAATTCTTCACTCATTTTTTCCATATATCTTACATATTCTTGAGTGTATTTATTCTTTGCCTGCCACTCACCACTAGCCCATAGAGCTATATTTTTTAGGTCATGATAAATAGCTATGTTTTTTTTCCCTAATTCTTTTGCCTTATTTATGGCAACCTTAACTGATTCTAACTCTCCTACTATATTCCATTGATCCCATTTGTCATACCCTGCATTATAGTAAGTATCATGAGAATTATTATTATGGTCAAGTACAATTACTCCAGATCCAAAAACTTGATTTCCTCTGTCATAGCTTCCATCAACAAAAGCAATAAATTCATAATCATTAATAATTTCTTTTGGATTTATATATGATTTATAAGTTTTAACTTTTGCAGTACTTCTAATAGGCGCTACATCATAGCCTTCTTTTAGTTCTTTTGTATTTGTAGTAGTATTTTTCTTAATTGATGTTTTTTTCTTAGCTGTTTCTTCTTTTTTCATAGCATTTATATTATCATCGCCAATAAAAGCCATGGCTTCTTCAATAGTAGGAAAACTTTTGTATTTTGCTCCTTTATATCCTGTTACCTGTGCAGAACAGTCAGCCCAAGTAAAATATATTCCTGGAGTTTTTCCAACTTTAACTGCATAGTACTTCTTTTTTGACATATTAAAATTCCTTTCATTTATGAATTATAAACACATATTATAATATCATTAATAATACTAAATTATATAATTAATATCTATAAGAATTATTTATTTTTTCAAATACATAATCATTAACATGTACAAAATACTCTTTTGTTCTTTCTTTTGCATGCTCTATCGTATCATAATCCATAGTATTAAATATTTCTTTTAATATGTTTTCTGTTGACTCCAACTCTTCTATATAAACTTTTTCAGCAAAGTTTTTACTCATATTTTTCATTTGTAGAAAGATTTGTTTAAGAGTTTTTACAGTTGCTTCAATAAATTCTAATTCAATATTTCCTGATAAAAATGCTTCTTTAAGTAAAAAAATATTATAAGAATTTTCTACTCCTAAATTTCTAATAAAATCATCAATAGTCAAATTATATTGATTGTATTTATCCATTTTTCTGTACTGTTCAATCATTTCTAGTGAAAATTCTATATCTTTATAATCCTGAGAAAGCTTCTTATAAAATTCATAAGTATTTTTATTGGTACATGAAAAATATATAGTTTCTAAATCTTTAAAATCGTACTTCTTCACCATTTTCCATGCTGCATAATAAGCTATATTAGCTGACTTGTTTAAAGGAAATTTATTATTTCCTGAGCTGATTGAAGGAATTGCTATAGTTTTATTATCATATTCTACTGCCATATCTATAGAGTTTTTATAACAGGAATATAATAAATAACATTCATCTTCATACCCATCTTCCCATTTAGGTGTACAGGTGTGAACTATACTTTTTACATTTAAATCATATCCTTTTGTAATAATACAGTTGCCTACTTGGCAACTTCCACTTTTGGATAATTTTTTACTAAGTTTTGGTCCAGCATTCTTTTGAATTAACTTATCAAGTCCATAACTACCACTAAAACACTCATCTGTTGGATTAACAATAGCATCTACTTTAATATCTATAATTTCTTCTTTTATAATCTTAATTCGATTATCTATATTGTCCATATATACCCCCCTTTCAATAATAAATTATTTACTTTTTTAACATTTTCTATAAAAAAGCATAAAATCCCTTTTTATTATTGACTACATAATTAAATTTAAACATTTTTGTTAAAATTATTATAATATCCTGGTAAGTAAAAAAAGTTAGACAAATCTAACTTTTTACATATCATTATCTTCCACCAATCCGATGGAAACTTCCATATAAGATAAATTTTTATATCTATATACTTCTCTTTTAAAAAATATTTTTACTATTAATTTTAATATTCTCATGTTAGACCTCCGCTGACTTTAGCCATATCTAACTTTTACGTTTTAGGTGTAATATATATTATGAAAAATAAATATGTGGGTGACTAATAATGCAAATCATATAAAAATTAACTATTAGAAACATATATTTTAATATAACATTGTTTATAATATCCAATATTTTATAATAATAGAAATATATGATAAAATGTTATAAAAAAGGAGTTTTCATAAATGGCAGATTTTAAATACGATATAGTTGAACATTTAGGAGTGTTATCTGAAAATGTTAAAGGATGGACAAAAGAGTTAAATCTTATTAGTTGGAATGGGGCTAAACCAAAATATGACTTAAGAGACTGGGGTCCAGAACACGAAAAAATGGGTAAAGGAATTACTTTAAATAATGAAGAATTTGAAGCCTTAAAAGACATAATTAATAATTTATAATTAGCAAATCACTATTTTTAAATAAATTTAAAGTAAAGCAAAAAGCTGATTTAAATAAGACTTGTTCTCTTATTTTTAATCAGCTTTTTTTATAGTAATGTAAAAATAATTATTATTCTATACTTGGCTAAATTCTTTTTTTTCCTCGTTTGATTTAACACATAAGGTTATAACTTTTCTAAATTCATTTTCATTTAGTTGAGCTTTATCAAATCCTTTACATACCCACATTTTACTATTTTTAATTTCATCCATAGGACTATATTTTCCTAGCCAGTTATCAGAACTATGAAATTCTTTGTCGTGATATATAGTAGAAATTAAACCTTCCTCTAATCTGTACCTTTCTTTTAATTCTTCCACTTGAAAACATACAAACTCAAATCTTTCTTTCATATAATCACTTATTTTTTCTTCCAAAATTGATTCTACTTCCATATCTCTAAGTTGTGTATATTTACTTTTATTAACTTTATCATTAAAGTTTATATTCCAAATATATAGATAATAGTGCTCATTATAAGATAAAATAGACTTTCCTATATTTTTTCTAAAAAAGCTACTATCCTTAAATCCATTTTTATAGTGATTCTTAATTCTAACTATTAATTTATTATACTTATCATGAGTACCTATTCTTACAATCCTGTCCATATCCTTATATTTTTCTTTTTTATCTAAAACTATATAAATACCATTGGTAAAGGGAATTTCATCAAAATTATTGTGATTATATCTTTTCATAGAATTAAAAAGTATATGTAGCTTTTCTCCATAAGAAGTCTTCCCTCTATCTTCTTCATTTAACTCTTCTCTCAAAAAATTTATATTTTCTTCTTTACTCAATAATATCTCCCCCTAATTTATAATACATAAAATATTATTCCAAATAAGTGTGCTATACTTCCAAGCAACACAAATACATGGAAAATACAATGCATATAACTTTTATTCCTTCCTATTCCATATAAAACAGCTCCAACTGTATAGAATATTCCTCCTGCTAAAATATACATAAATCCATTCCAAGTAAGAGCCTTAATAGCTACAGGAACTACTACAATTATTCCCCAACCCATTACTAAATTGCATATCATTGAAAATATTTCGTATTTCTTTAAATCAATTGCATTAAAAGTAATTGCTATTAGAGCAAGTGACCATTCTACAATAAATATACTCCATCCTACTACTGGATCTACCACTCTTATGGCACAAAGTGCAATAGGAGTATATGTACCAGCTATCAAAATATAAATGGCACAGTGATCTAATACCTGAAAAACCCTCTTTGCCATACCATCTTTTAAACCATGGTATATGGAAGACATGGAATATAATAATATCATGGTAATTCCATATACTACTGATGTACCTATCGCCATAATATTATGATGCCACGATGCAATTACTACACATAATATTAAAGCTATTACACCAATAGCCCCCCCTACTATATGAGAGATATAATTAAATCTCTCCTCTGCTATAGAATAGTTAGGTAACTTTCTATCAATTAACTTCGTTCTCATATTATTCCTCCTACTTCTTTTCAAGTCATTTTTGTATAAAAATATATACATTTTGTACACACTAATTATAGTACGATTTTTAACTTTACAATTCCTTCTTATACAGAAATCTCTTTCGTACTTTAAATCATTTAAATTAATTTAAATTACCACAATTTATTTTGAATGTCAAAAACTCAGCTTTACAATATTTTTTCATAATGATAGTATATTTTATAATAAGTAATAATTGGAGGATTAAAAATGATAAAAATAGTATGTGATAGTATTTCTGATGTACCACAGGAAATACTTGAAAAATATAATGTTGACATAGTGCCTTTAACAGTAATTTTTAATGATAAAGAATATTTACCTGGAGAAAATTTAACAATAAAAGATTTTTATAAGATGCTTAGAGAAAGTGACAGCATGCCAAAAACTTCTCAAGCTACATATGTACAATTTAAATCTGTATTTGAAAAATATGATGAAAATACACAAATAATTTATATCGCTGGATCTTCAATAGCTTCTGGAACTTATCAAAGTGCCATGCTAGCTAAAAATGATGGTCATGACAATGTTTCTATTTTTGATACAGAGAATTTATCTATAGGTAGTGCTCTATTTGTAATAAAAGCATGTGAAATGGTTGAAATGGGTTACTCTGTTAATGATATTCTTTCTGCTTTAGAAAATTATAAAACTAATGTTGAAATGACTTTCTCTGTAGATACTTTAGAGTATTTAAAAATGGGTGGCAGAATTTCTTCTACTAAGGCTACCATTGGAAATTTATTATCAATCAAACCTATTTTAGAAACTAAGGATGGCTTAGTCTCACAAAAGTCTCAAGTTAGAGGTAAAAAACAAATTTACTCAACTTTAGCAAAAACTATAGTAAATAGATTTGGCAAAGATTTAAAAGATAAAACCATTATTTTAGGTCGCGGAGACAATGAAGATGATTTAGCAATCATGAAAGAAGCTTTAGAAAAGGAAGCTGAAGTTAAAAATATTTATTTTGTTAATATAGGATGCGTTATCTGTTCTCATTCGGGACCAGGAGTTATAGCCATATCTTGTATGTAATAATTTTAAGAAAAAAAATATCAAAATAGAATTAGATAGTTGCCAAGTATATACTATCTAAAACTATTTTGATTTTTAATAATACAACTTTTAATATGTTTTTTCAATAAACATATACAGTCCAAGTAATATTTTTAATCCTTTATACCAATATAAATACTTCTTAAGTATTTATAGGTATAGTATACTCTATCTATAATTTCATGTATGTTGTTTAAACAACACTATTCAAGAATTTCAAATTCATTTTTCTTAAATTTTATAATCCCCTCTTGTTGCATGAGAGATAGCTCATGGGATAAAACACTTCTATTTACACATAAGTAATTAGCTAATTGGTCTCTATCAAAAGAAATTTTAAACTTATTGGAGTTGGTATTCTTTTTTTGAATTAATAAATAAGTTAGAATTTTATCTCTTATACTTCGTTGTGATGCTAATTCTATTTTATGACATCTTTTTGCACAAGTATTTGCTAAGCAGGTAATAATATTTTCATAAATATTACAAGCATCTTTTCCTGATAAAATTATTGCCTTTTCTAATGTTTTTTTATTAATTTTCAAAATAAAAGATGGTTTAGTTGTATAAACATTATAAAAACTATTTTGGGATGGTGTACATAATATATCCAAGGCAAAAACTTCATGAGTTTGCAACTTTGATAATAAAGTTTCACTACCATCAGGACAATACTTACATACATTAACTTCGCCTTCTAGTATTATGCCTAAATAGTCAATATAATCATCTTCTTTTATAACCATTTCTCCTTTTTTTATAAATACAACTTTATAAACTAAAGAAGATAAGAACTTTTTAATAGCATTTTTTTCTAAATTTTTAAATATTATAGAATTTAAACATATCTCCGTAACTCTATCTTCATTAAAATCCATCATAATAACCGCCTCATCTCCCTTAAGTAATTATAGCATTTTTGTATACAAAACTGCATAATTTGAAACATCAACTTTTATATCAAAAATAAACAGATGAGCTTACACTAAACTCACCTGCTTATTTTAATTACATATTAAATTTAATAAGGTTTCATTAGGAGGTACTATTGGATAAACATCATAATCAGTATTTATTACACACTCTAAAAATACAGGTTTATCTATATTTATCTCACTTAAAACATTCTTTAATTCTTCCATATTTGTTGCTTTATAACCATCTATTCCATAGGCTTTGGCCAACATTACATAATCAACACTAGGATCCACATCAGTTTCTGAATACCTCTCCCTAGAGAAAAGTTTTTGCCACTGTCTAACCATCCCTAAGGTAGAATTATTAAAAAGTAATATTAGCATAGGTATTTTATAAGTAGAAACGGTAGCCATTTCATTACAATTCATTCTAAAACTTCCATCTCCTGTAACCAATACTACATTTTTACTTGGTACTCCAAGTTTAGCTCCTATGGCAGCGCCTAAACCAAATCCCATAGTTCCAAGACCTGCAGATGTTATAAAACTTTTACCAAGAGGAAAGTTCCAATACTTGGCAGTCCACATTTGATGTTGACCTACATCTGTGACTGCCACTGTATTATCTCCCATTCTCTTATTTACTAAAGATAATATATTTTGTGGATGGAACTCTTCTTCACCCATTATATTTTCTTTGTCTTCATAAGTTTTTATTTCTTTTTTCCAACTAGAATTATTCTTTTTATCCACTTTATCATATAATTCTTTAAGTAATGAAGATAAGTCTCCTACTAAATCAACTTCTGCTTTTATGTTTTTATTTATTTCAGAAGGATCTATATCTATGTGAATTACTTTGGCATTTTTTGCAAATTCAGAACTTTTGCCTATTACTCTATCACTAAATCTAGCTCCTATAGCTATTATTAAATCTGAGTTAGATATGGCTAAATTTCCCTCTTTACTTCCATGCATCCCTAACAAGCCTAAGGATAAATCATCTCTTCTATCTATATCACCAAGACCCATTATTGTATTTAATACAGGGGTATCAATTTTCTTTGCAAAATCCACTAGTAATTTTTCCTCATCAGCAGATTTTACACCACCTCCAGCATATATTATAGGTCTTTTACTTTCTCTTATTAAATCACAAGATAAATCGATCTTCTTCTTATTTTCATACTCTTCTTTTAACTCATATTCATTTTTTAAAGGATTTTCTAAATTAGATGGAAGATAATCATCCATATCAAAGTCAACTTCTGTCAACATTAAATCCTTTGGTATATCTATTAATACAGGACCTTTTCTTCCACTATTAGCAATTTCAAATGCTTTTCTTATGGTTTTTGGCAAGTCTTCTGCTTTTCTTATTAAAAAGTTGTGCTTTGTTACTGATAAAGTAACACCAGTTATATCTATTTCTTGGAAAGAATCTTTTCCTAGCAAAGCTGTAGGTACTTGACCACTAAAACATACTAGTGGAGAAGAATCCATATAAGCTGTAGCTATACCTGTAATTGCATTTGTTGCTCCTGGACCTGAAGTTAAAAAACATACCCCTACTTTTCCACAACTTCTTGCATATCCATCAGCTGCATGAACTGCTCCTTGCTCATGAGAAGTTCTCACATGATTTAATTTATCTCTATAGTCATATAGAGCATCATAAAGAGGTATTACTGCTCCTCCAGGGTAACCAAATATAGTATCTACCCCTTCCTTTATAAGACATTCTAATATTACTCTTGACCCATCCACCTAATTTACCTCCTTATATATCAATCTTATTTTTTTAAGAAAGTCATCATACTTCTTAAAGTTCTACCTGTTTCTGATATTTCTGCATGATATTGTTGTGTTCTTCTATTTAAGAAGTCTTCACATCCATCCTCATTTTCTTGTATCCACTCTTTTGCAAATTTCCCATTTTGTATATCTGTAAGTACATCTTTCATAGCCTCTTTAGACGCATCATTTATTACTCTAGGTCCTGATACATATCCACCCCATTCAGCTGTATCACTAACTGAATAGTTCATTCTCTCAAGTCCACCTTCATACATTAAATCAACTATTAATTTCATTTCGTGTAAGCATTCAAAGTAAGCAACTTCTGGTTGATATCCTGCATTTACTAAAGTTTCAAACCCAGCTTTTATTAACTCTTCACAACCTCCGCAAAGTACTGCTTGCTCTCCAAATAAATCAGTTTCAGTCTCTTCTTTAAAAGTAGTCTCTAAAACTCCCGCTCTAGTTCCACCTATTCCCTTTGCATAAGCAAGAACAGTGTCTCCAGCATTTCCACTTGCGTCTTGATATACTGCAAATAAGCAAGGCACTCCGCTTCCTTCTTTATAAACAGATCTTACTAAGTGGCCAGGACCCTTTGGCGCTACCATTACTACATCCACAAATTCTGGTGGATTTATTAAGTTATAATGTATATTAAAACCATGGGCGAAAGCTAGTGTTTGACCTTCTTTTAAGTTATCTTTTATATGTTCATCATATATTTTCTTTTGAGCCGTATCTGGCATTAAGCACATTACTATGTCACTTGTTTTTGTAGCGTCTGACACACTTAATACTTCAAATCCATCATTTTTTGCTTTTTCTCTTGATTTACTAGTATCATGTAATCCTACTACTACTTCAACACCACTATCTTTAAGGTTTTGTGCATGTGCATGACCTTGACTTCCATATCCAAGCACTGCTACTTTTTTCCCTTTTAAAGCATCCATTTTTACATCTTGTTCATAAAACATTTTCATTTTCATTTACCCCCTATGTTTAGTTAAAATTTATAGTTATGAATTTATCTATATAGATATTACTTCATATCAATTTAATTACTACATTACTTTTAAATCAGATACATCATGTAGTTTTCTCATATAATTTATTACATCATCTAAAGATGTTGTTTCGTCATTTATTGTTAAGTGCATTCCACAGTTTTCTGCTGACATACTCATCGACTCTACTTCTAATTCTTTTCTTCTAAGAGTCATAGCTACCCTCAAAAATGAATCCATACCTTGATTTAAACTTGCATATACATCTCTTTTCATATAAATTACCTCCTAATTAAATCTTTACAATTTTATTTAAAATTTGCTTAGCTCTTAACTTTTTATGTAGCTTATATAAACTAAGTAGGTTTTTATATATTCTTAAAATTAAAAAAACTTCCGCCATTATAAGCAACATTTATTTGCTTATAAGGACGAAAGTTATATTCCGCGGTACCACCTTATTTATAACCTAAAAAAATATACAGGTTATCTCTCATTTATTCTAGTCAGAGCTAATCTTAACTATAGCTAAGTAACGCTAGCATACGTTCATATTTACTGAGAAAACTTTTCAATATGAAAGCTGGGAGTGATCATTATATACTTAAATTAACACCAATTCTCAGCAACATTGGCTCTCTGTAATTAATTAGAACAAGTATTTTTGTCTCCGTCAAAGCTTTTAAATTTATTAATTTCAATTTATAACAGTAATTATATGCATGTTCTTATTTAATGTCAACCCATTTTTAAAAATTTTCTGAATTTTCTTTTTAATATACAATCTACATAAATTTGTCAAAGTGACTTTATCACTGTATTTCACATATAAAAATATTATAATACTTTTAAATCATTAAGGAGGAAATTTAAATGGCAAAAATAAAAAGAAAAGCAATTATAGATAAAAATCACTGTGTAGCTTGTGGTACTTGTGTAAAAGTATGTCCTTTTAATTTAATACACATAGAGCAAGGTGTCTTTGCAGAGATAAACTTAGATAAATGCGTAGGATGCGGAAAGTGTGCAAAATCATGTCCTGCGTCGGTTATAAATATAGAAAAAGTGGAGGTAGAAGAATAATTATGAATAACAAAAAAAAGAAATTCACCGATTATATGTGGATAATAAGTCTCACATATTTAGCTTTAGGATTCTTTAATATACTATTTGCTTGGATAGGTTTATTATGTTTCTTAATACCTTTAATAATATCTCTATCCGGTCACGGTAAAACTTATTGCAATATTTACTGTGGTAGGGGGCAAATGTTAGACTTAATGGGAAATAAGTTAAAATTATCAAAAAATAGAGATATTCCTAAATTTTTAAGAAGTAAGTGGTTTAGATATGGATTTTTAGCATTCTTTATGATTATGTTTGTAGCTATGTTATTTAATACTTACTTAGTATTTAATGAAACAAGAGGATTAAAAGAAGTTGTGAAATTACTTTGGACATTTAAAGTTCCTTGGGCATGGACTAATACTAGTATGGTAACTCCATGGGTGGCTCAATTTGCCTTCGGATTTTATAGTATGATGTTAACATCAACAATCCTAGGAATAATAACAATGTTATTATATAAACCAAGATCTTGGTGTGTTTATTGTCCAATGGGAACTATGACACAATTAATATCAAAAGCAAAATATACTGATAAAAGTAATACATCATGTAACAGTTGTAGTAGCTGTTCAAGTAAAGTTAGTTAAAATTGGGATTATAAATTATGCACAAAATAGGCATCACCTTATATTAAAGGTGATGCCTATTTTATATTACAATTATTTATTTTTATCACACCATATTTTGCATATATGTGCTTTTTTGCTACAAAGTACATTTTTAGAGCCACATGAAGGACACTTTTCTTTATCTTGTAAATAATTTATTTCATAAGTATTGTCACAATCAAGGCATTTAAATTTACAGAACTTCGCTCTATAATTTCCACCATCTATTCTTATGGCCTTACCCTGAGTCAAAGCTATTGCAACTTTTTCTCTAGCTGAATCTATAATATTTTGAAAAGTTTGTCTAGATACTTTCATTTTTTCTGCGCACTCTTCTTGATTTAATTTTTCAATATCTTTAAGCCTCATGGCTTCTAGTTCTTCTAACTTTAGTATTACTTCCTCTAATTCACATTTAGATTTATCTATGGGAGTAAAATAAGTACTCTCTGGGAAAAAATCTACTGTTCTAACTTTTGTTGGTCTTGCCATCTAAACTCCTCCTTACATTTGGAACATAGTCCTTTAAAAATAATATCTATGTCATATATATCCAAATCATTTTCCATTTCTGCTTTATCTTTTAATTCTAAGCATTGTAAATTAATATCTTTGCTTTTAATATCAATTATACTATTACATTTAGAACATTTAAAGTGAATATGAAAAGGATCTTTGCTAAATATTTTTAGTTCAAAATATCCTACGCCATTGATATTTATTTCTTTAACTATCTCCAATGTTTTGAGAAGGTTTAAAGTTCGATTTTATTCATTACAGTGACCTTCATGCATGTGTTCTCTACAAACACTTCCACTTGATACTAGGGTTCCATCAGTATATTTGTTTATTATATCATCAGTTGATCCACTAGCTCCAACTATTACATTTATATTATTATCTGCAAATAATTGTTGGGCTGTTTCTCCCATACCACCAGATATAATGATATTTACATCTAAATCTTTTAAAAATACGGGTAAAAACCCTGGTCTATGACCTGGATTAGCAACAAACTCTTTTTTTGCAACACTATTATTTTCTATATCATATATTTCGAACCCTTCACAATGACCAAAATGACCACTTACACACTTATTTTCACTTGCAACTGCTATTTTCATTTTACATACCTCCATTAATTTATTAATTATATTTTAATTATTTTTTTAATATTGTTTAACATGTCCTCTATAGCCTCTTTTGCTGGACTATTATTATAATTAGTTATTGGCTTTAATTCATTGATAGATTTTATAACCATGTTATCGTAAGGAATTCTTCCAACAAGATCAATATTTTTACTTTTTAAGTATTCTACTATTTCTTTTGCCATATCTTCGTTAATATCATATTTGTTTATACATGCCATAGTAAAAATCCCAAAATGATTACAAAGCTCCACAACCCTTGTCAAATCTTTAATCCCTGATTTTGTAGGTTCTGTTACTACTAATACTGCATCACTTCCTGTTATGGAAGATATTACAGGACAACCAATTCCTGGAGACCCATCTATTATAGTAAAACTATCATTATCATTAACTCGTGATGCATTTTTTCTTAATTGGCTTATTAATTTTCCAGAACCATCACTTCCAATTTCCATTTCTGCTCGAGATATTACTCCTTGATCCACTTTACTTAAAAATACATCTGCTGTCTTTTCATCTTTTAATTTTATGGCTTCATAAGGACAAACTAATGTACATGCTCCACATCCTTCACATAAAAATGGATCTATTTTGCAATTTTTAATAGCTGAAAATTTACATACTGATTCACATTTATTGCATTGTTTACATAAGTCTTTATTTATTTCAGCTTTTTTGCCGCCAATAAAACTACTTTCTTCTATATTCTTTCCTTTGTAAAACAGATAAAAATTAGGTGCATCCACATCACAATCAACTCTTGTTACATCATTAATTAATTCACTTAATGCTGTTGCAATAGTTGTTTTTCCAGTTCCACCCTTGCCACTTAATACAACTAGTTCCAAGGTAGCACCTCCTTTAATCTATTGGAAAGCTCGTCAAATATTTGCTTGTAATTTGAATTATTATATAGCATTTCACCTTTAGAATATATTTTTGCAGCTTCTTTAGCATAAGGTATACTTCCTAATAAGGTGATTTTTTCATTTGTGCAATATTCTTTAATTATGTTATTTTCCTCATCATCTTTGTTTAAAACTATATAAAATGGAATTTTATATAGTTTTACAAGCTCCACTGCCATTTTTAAATCATGAAGTCCAAATTGAGATGGTTCTGTTACAAGTATGGCTACATCTGCATAGTTAAGTACATTTACCACATTGCAAGACGTTCCCGGAGGACAATCAATTAAATTAGTACCCTGTGGGAGGTTTTTCAAAAGTGTTTTAATAACAGGTACAGCCATAGGCTCCCCTACATTTAAAACACCTCTGATACAATTTAAGTTATTGCCACTACCTCTTTCTATTTTACCAATCTCTCTTTTTCCATATGATATAGCATCAAATTTACAACTTATTTGACAAGCTCCACAACCATGACATAATTTATCAAATAAAAGTATCTTATTATTTAATTTTGCAAGAGAATTAAATTGACATGTCTCTACGCATTTTCCACAATTTGTACACTTATCTTTATCTATAATGGGATATTCCACCATAACCTTTTCCTCATTATGTATCTTGGGATTTAGAAATAAAAAACCATTAGGTTCTTCCACATCACAATCTATATAGTTACTTTTTAGTACTAAAGACAAGTTTGTTGATACAGTTGTTTTTCCTGTTCCACCTTTTCCGCTAAGTACAGCTATATTCATTGTCAATTCATCTCCTATAAAATACTATCCGTGATGTGGTGCTCCACAAGAGTTTATTTCTTCAAGTTCTTTATTATTATACTTTTCGATAACTTCATCCATTGGTAAACTAGCACATTTGTATGCTTTTATATTAGAATCGCTAATTATATCAAATGCGTTTGGTCCAAGAGCTCCTGTAATAATAACTTGAACTTTTTCGTCTATTAATTGATTAGAAGAAGCAATACCAGCACCACCAGATGCTGTAAAACCTTTATTGTCAATTACATTAAATTCTTTACTTTCTGTATCATAAATTTGAAAATAATTACATCTTCCAAATCTTTGATCTAGTGAGCTGTCTTTTGTTGTTCCATTTGTAGAAATTGCTATTTTCATTTTAATAAACTCTCCTTTTTATTTAATTATTATTTAATTCATCAATTATATTTTTTAGATTCCACTTTGTTATTAGCATATGCTAATTAAATATTAGCACCATTTATAATTATTGTCAAATGCCAATAACTATTTTTTTCGTAAAAAAATAGAGGATATTTATTATCCTCTATTCTTTCTAATTATAAAATCGCTTCTAAACTTTCATCCTGATTACTTATTAATTTTTCTGCATTTTTTATACTGCTATAAGTTTTATATCCACCATCTATGTTTGAAGTATTATATCCATATTGATTTAAAATAGTACATCCAATATATCCTCTTAGGCCAACTTGACAACATACATATATTTTTCTATCTTTAGGTATTTCATTTAATCTATCTCTTAATTGCCCCAGTGGTATATTCACAACATTTGGTATTGAACCATTTGACACTTCATATTCTTCTCTTACATCAAGTATGTATTCTTCATTTTTTACTAAATCTTCAATTTCATACCACTGTGTATTTTCAACTATATTTTCCATGATATTGGCACCACAGTATCCCATCATATTTACAGGATCTTTTGCCGAGTTGTAAGGTGGTGCATAACAAACTTCTGTATCTTGCAAGTCATATACTGTAAATCCAGCTTTAATTGAGTTTGCTATTAAATCAATACGTTTATCTATACCATCTTTTCCCACACCTTGTGCTCCTAATATTTTTCCTGTCTTAGGATCAAATAACATCTTAAAAGAAATTTGTGTTGCACCTGGATAATATCCTGCATGAGATGCTGGATGAATATGAATTGCTTCATAAGGTATATCTAAATCTTTAAGAGTTTTTTCATTGTTTCCTGTGGCTGCAACAGTTAAATCAAATACTTTTGCTACTAATGAACCTAAAGTTCCTTTATATTCCACGTCTTTTCCTGATAATATATCTGCTACCAATCTACCTTGTCTATTGGCAGGCCACGCTAAAGGAATCATAGTAGGTTTTTTATTTACAAAATCTATAACTTGTACCGCATCTCCTATAGCATATATATCTTCATTTGAAGTTCTCATCTTACTATCTACTACAATAGCTCCCTTTTCATTCACTTCAATGCCAGCTTCTTTTGCTATTTTACTTTCAGGTGTTACTCCTATGGAAAGAATAATCATATCCGTTTCTATTTCTTTTCCACTTTTTAAAACAACTTTTTTGCCATTATTCTCAATTTTAGCAGGTTTATCTTTTAATATTAATTTTACACCTTTCTCTATTAAATGAGTATGAAGTACACTTGCCATCTCATAGTCAACAGGCTTCATAACTTGATCTCTAGAGTGAACTAATGTTACTTCTACTCCTCTTTCATGTAAATTTTCAACCATTTCTAAACCTATAAATCCACCACCTACTACAAGAGCTTTTTGTGGTTTATTAATATCAACATAATTTTTTATTTTATCTGTATCTGGAATATTTCTAAGGGTAAATAAATTTTCACAAGATTTTATTCCTTCTATATCTGGTATTTTAGGCATTGCCCCTGGTGAAAGTATTAACTTGTCGTAAGTTTCTTCGTATACTTCTTTAGTTTTATGATTTTTCACCTTAACTTTTTTATTATTTTTATCTATTTCTATAACTTCACTTAAATTTCTTACGTCTAGTTTAAATCTTTCTTTCATGCCTTCTACTGTTTGAACAAGAAGAAAACCTCTATTTGTTATACTATCTCCTATGTAATATGGAAGACCACAGTTGGCAAATGATATATATTCTCCCTTTTCAAACATAATAATTTCAAAATCTTCATTTAGTCTTCTAAGCCTTGCTGCTGCAGATGCTCCACCTGCTACTCCACCTACTATTAGAACCTTTTTAGACATTAAATTTCCCCCTTAATAATTTTATCTATTCATTTATATTATAGTCCAAATATATATCATTTCTCATTTAATAAAGACTTATAATTAAATTAATTTATTATGACAAAGGATAATGGGATGAAAGTTTACTTACTATAAATTTTAATCTGTATCATAATTTACTGAACATGACTGATTCTTGCCTCTACTTTTTGCTTTATATAGTGCTTTATCAACATCTATTATAAGAGAATCTATATCATAATGAGAAAACTCTCCATAACCTATGCTCATACTTATTCTACCAGCTGGTGTTATTATTTCATTACAAATATCCACCAAACGTTTAGATATTTTAGAACACTCTTTATGATTTGTATTAGGAAGAAGAATTAAAAACTCTTCACCACCCCATCTATATATAGTATCATTTTCTCTTAAATTATCTTTCATACATGTGGAAATTTGCTGAAGAACTATATCTTCAACTTTATGACCAAATTTATCATTAACTTTTTTAAAATCATCTATATCAATTAGCATTATACTAATGGGTAAATTATTTGTATCTGCTAAATATTTTTCTTCACAAATTATTTCATCAAATTTTCTTCTATTATAACATTGTGTTAAATTGTCTATAAAAGCTAATTCCTTTAATTTTTTTGTAATGTGTACTTTTCATAATAACTAAAATGCAAGGCATAAGATATTATAATACATGAAATCATAATAATTGGTATGACCGTCATATACATATTATAACTTATTGTATTTTTAAAAAATAACAAATCAAGAATAACAGGAACTATGAAACCTAATATGAGATGAGATAAAATATATTTAAAAGGCATGCCATAAGAAACAATTACCAAACTTGCATTATATATTATAAACCCATTAAGACTATAATTTACTCCATTGTATAAATTTTTAACTACAAATAAATATAATATTAATAAATAAAACATAGCTAAAAATATAGATCTTGATAGTACTTTATAATTATCTGTATATTTATATGGAATATAATAAAAAAGAGGTGTTAACAACATAAGCATCCTAAATAAAAAAGCAGTTTTGAAACCTTGTGGATCTACTGTATAATCCCATCCACAATAAAGAAAACTTGCTATACTATAACTTATGATAGAAATTAACGTGTCATTTTTATATTCTTTATTCTTTGATTGTAAAAACTCTTCTTTTTCATCAAGAAACTTTATTTTTAACATTTATTTATATCTCCTCAAATATTGTAAGTTCAATTAAAATGATACTATACCCCAAATTCAAAGTCAATTTCAAGAATATTTTAAATTTAATTTTATATTTTAATTTTTTCACACAATTATGTACATAAATAAAAAAAGCTATCTCATAATAATTATTATGGATAGCTAGTAAATTCATTTTTATAATACAGTTACTAATATACCACCTTCTGATGTATAAGTTCCCATAACTGAACCAATTTCAGTTATGATAATCTCTTCAAAACTATGATTTTTTAATATCATTTCCTTAGCTTTTTCGGCTTTTTCTAAACAGTTAGCATGAGCTATTCCTAATGATGTATATTTTCCATTACTAATAATATCACTGGTTTTTGCTATAACTTTTTTGATGGAATTATTACATCCTCTTGCTGAATCTATTGGTTTTACAACACCACCACAAACTTTTATTATTACTTTCATATTTAAAGCATTTATTAGCTTTCCTGCTATTGGATTTACTCTTCCACCTTTGATAGCGTTTTCTAAGGTTTCCAAGGAACCATAGAAGAATTTATCTTTCTTCAACTTTTCGATTGTATCTACTACTTCTTCAAAACTCTTTCCTTCTTCTATTAATTTAGCAGCTTTTACTACAAGCTGTCCTTCTCCTATAGATCCTAATTCTGTATCTATTACAGCTATTTTTTTATTAGGATTTTCTTCTAACATCATATTCTTAGCAAGAAGTGCTGATGTGTAAGTACCTGATAAACCTAATGCTATTGTAAGTACTATGACATCCTCATCACCTTTATAACTTTGCATAAATTTTTCTGGTGATGGACATGAAGTTTTAGGAAGTTCCTTTGAATTTCTCATTCTTTCATAAAATTCTTTTTTATCCAATTCCCCATCTATGTATACATCTTCCCCGAAAGAAATATTTAATGGTACTACTTCTATATTATATTTATCAATTATATCCTTATTTAAATCACAACAGCTATCTGTTATTATCTTAATTTTATTCATAAATTTACTCCTTATTTATATAATAGGTTAAGTCAGTCGTCCGACCGATAATTAATTTAATTATATTATTTGATTAATTCAATGTCAATCTATTATTATTATTATCATTTTTTTATTTTTAAATATATTTTTTAATAAAAAAATAAAACCTCTATAGTTACTTTGTATCATACTATAAAGATTTTATTTATTTTTTTCATTTAAATTATGGTCTTCTTGCGCATATGTATTTTTTTTCATAATATCCAGTTAAAGTTGACTTTTTTACTCCGTCTCTTGGATTAGATGCATGTATAAATTCATTATTTCCTATATACATACCTACATGACTTACTCTTCCTTTACCCATTGTATCAAAGAACACTAAATCTCCTACTTGTAAATCTTTTTTGTCAACAGCTTTTCCATATTTACTTTGTTCATATGATACCCTTGGTATATTTTTACCTAAAGCCTCTTTATAAATATATTGAGTTAGTCCTGAACAATCAAAATTGTTTGGTCCTGTTGCTCCCCACACATATTTTTTCCCTAATTGTTCTTCTAATAAGTCTATAGCTTTATCCATTTTAGTATTACTTGTTGAATTACTATCCCCAACTGATATTTCTATATTTGCTATTGTGTTAGCTTTGTCTGACTGAATATCTTCAGGTTTTCCATAGTTTACATTTATATTTATTCTATCTGAATTTATACTTCCAAGAAGTGTAGTAAGTGCATTTAAATCATTAGAATATAAATTATCAGAATATAAATTATTATTATTTAAATTACTAATATTACTTAATAGATTTCCTGTGTTATTACAAGAAGGACAAGAACCTCCTAAATAATCAGAACCTAGTAAACTATTTGATAAAATAGAAAAAAAGTCATTTGATGAATCACCTGATGAACTATTACTACTATTTATACTTGAACTAGTGCTCATTGCCTGTAGCAGTCTACTTACAGCTATTTGATTAATTTCACTCATATCTTACTCCAATTTATAATTTGTTTTTCTATTTTATATAATACGGCAATTAATTTTCTTTATTTAGGTATTTCATCGTAACTACTTATTACTTTGTTAACTATACCATACTCTACTGCTTCATCACAGTTTAGCCAATAATTTCTATCTGTGTCATTTTCAACTTTTTCCAATGGTTGATTTGTTGCTGTACTTATTATTTTATTTATTCTTTTACGAACTCTAGCAATTTCTAAAGCTTCTATATGAAGATCTGTTGCTTGACCTCTGCATTGACCAAGTGGTTGATGTATCATATATCTTGTATTTGGTAGAGAATATCTATTTTCTTTGTCAGCAGCAAGATATATTGTTATTCCAGCACTAGCCACCCATCCTGTTCCTATAACTATAACCTTTGGTTTTACAAATTTAATCATATCATGGATTGTATCCCCAGCTTCCACATGTCCACCTTGACTATTTATAAATATTTTTATAGGCTCATCACCCATTTCTTGTAATATTAATAATTGAGTAGATACTTTTTCTGCTAATTCTTGGTTTATCTCTCCCGAAATAAATATTGTTCTAGATTTTAATAATTTTTCCATTACCATGTTAGATGTGTCTTTTACTTTTTCCCCTTTTTCCTCTAAATAAATCATTTATTTTCTCCTTTTATATCATTTTAATATAAACCACCTAAAGATTATTGTTAATTTATTCCTTATTAAACATTATATATCTATCTTATTTGCCTTACAACTTTCCATTTATTAAATTTTCTATTTCTTTTAATTTATTTTCACTTAAGGATTTTAGATATTCTACGTACAACTCTTCCCATTCATAATTTGTGTCTAATTTTTTGGAAAGAGTTTTTATTATATCTAACTTTTCCATTCTGTATTCTCCATAAAATATATATTTTCCTAAGATACTTAATTCTAAATTACTTAAAGACATGAATAAAAGTAAATACTCCTCTTCAAATATACAATTACTTTTTAACATATCTATATAATCTTTTATTGAATTAATTTTCTTATTTATTATATTTATCTTTTCATATATATTATCACTTTCTAATATTTCTTCTATTATTTCTCTAAAAGACTCATCATCTAATCTACTTTCTTCATCAATAATTAACTGACTTTCTTTATTTTTAATTTCATCTGTTATAACTAAAAGATTTATTAAATTGTCTCTTTTTAGTGCATCTATTGTAAGATTTATAAGATTATCTTCATATTTTTTCAAGTAAACTTTCTCATATTCCCCCAAATTGTAATCTTTAATTATTTTGTCTATTGATAAACTAATCAAAGTTTTTACTTCATTTTCATTTAATTGTTTCAATTTATTGTTTAATTTTTCAAAGTCTATTTTACTTATTTTCAAAGAATCATTATTGCAAAGTACAGAAAAAACCTTATTATTAATTGTCATTTCAAAAATATTTATAAGTAAATCTTTATAATCTATTTTGTAAGTATCTCCATAGGATTTTAGTATTTTATGAATCTCATCATTATTAAATTTGTTACAGATCTCATTTTCCAAGTATAGATTCCATAAATAATTTTTTATATAGTAAAGTCCCACCACATCCCAATCGTCAAATGCAAGAGGATAATCAATATCTGCCACACTTTCATCTGGTTCAAATTCTAAATCATAGTACTTAAAAAAATCAGAAATTCCAGGTAAAGTATCTTTATAAGCTCTTAAATCAGTATAAATTTGATTTTTTAATGTTTTTTCATATAAGTTTTTAGTATGAGTAAAATCCTCTTTTAATGTTGTTTTTCCTTTTTCATAAATATATGAAATTTCTTCATCCTTTAAAATGCTTATAGCTAGATTTATACTTTCCAAAGTATTCATATATGCATCTATTGTATACCATATTCCAATTATAAGCTTTTCTGCTTTTTCCACTGTAACAGAGCTACTTTCTCCTTTTGTATATTTCAATATTATATCTTTTAATATTTCCCCTATTTTAATTTGTACATTATATAAGAAAGATTTGGGTAATATTTCACACCTTACACATTCATTTATAAGAGAAATAGTATATTGATATTTTGAAAGATTACTAGAGTTAAAGTCTTTACTAATAAATTGTAAATTATTCATTCTTACCTATCCTTCCTAATCTATAATCTAGGGCAAACTTTTCAGATAAATTTTGTATATTGTCCATTCTTCCACTAGTTTTTTCATAGAATTCAACTATAATATCTATAATTTCATAATCACTTATTTCATCCAATGTTTCATTTTTTAAATAGTAAAAAATATCTTGTAAATCATTAATTATTTCTACATAATCATCTTTGTCTGTATATTGAGATGTATATATTTTATTTATTAGTTTTTTAGTCACATCCATATTCAGATCTATTCTTCCATAAGTTTTTAAACTATGTCCTCTTGATTTAATTATTTCTTCCACATCTTCAGGTGTTAAAATTAATCCATAAGCTGATGATTCTTCATTGATTTTTAAGATTTCATTTTTTGCTACAATAATAGCTTCATTTTGTAATGAACTTAAAATAATATTTTTTGTCAAATTTATCATCTCCTTTTTTGAAAAATACCTTGACTTTTTATATTTTTTATGATATCATTATATTGATATGCACTGTATGTGTATTTTAAATCTAACCTTAAGTATATTACAATTATATATAGTTGTCAACAAAGCAAAAGCAGTTTACCTGCTTTTTTTTATGCACAAAAAAGACAAGATTATAATAACTTGCCTTTTTGTATATTTTTTATTAATATATTACTACTGTTGTTGTATCTAAAATATTATCATATATCCAATGTGCATTTTCAATTGCTAATCTTATACAACCATGGCTTAATGCCTCACCTAAAGTATCATCAATTATTTCTGTCCCTTCAGGATTGAAAAGTATAGAATGATAATAATAACTTCCTCTTATTCTTGTAGCATATTTCACTCTATAGATATCTGATCCAAAATATGGCTTTCTACCATTTATATAAAAAGTCCCTGTAATTGTTGGTGTACTAGGAGCTCCTACAGTACTACTCCATTTGTAAAGTAACACCCATTGATTATTTTCACCTTTTTCAAATACATAAGTGAATCTATTTTTCAAATTTGTAGTAATTAAGTTTCTCGTTTGGCTTTTTATATTATTATCATTTACAAAAATAACCATATCTGTATCAAAATAAGTAAAATCATATGTCCCTGGCGGCATGCCATCATTACTTAAAAATACATTAAAAATATACCCTTCTATATCATCGTAAATAACCCTACTCCAATCTCCAATTACCTGTAAAACTTGAACCCTGGATTTTGCTGGAAGAATAGTTACTGGATTTGATGCTGAGTCTGCAAAAGATCTTACTTCAGTATCTGTCCAAGTATATTGTGTTTTTGACAAGTACTCGTTATATACAAACCCCCTCAATCCATTGTAAATTACCTCGTACCAATCTTCTTCTGCATCTATAACCTGAACTTTTGAACCTGCTGGTATTACTGTAATGATATTACCCTCAGTAGACTTTTCGTCCCTTAGATTTAAATTGGCAAGAGTATATTTTATATTATCATTTGAATTTTGTTGTCTTTTAATTCTACCCATGTTGCCACCCCCACAATAATATTTTTACAATATTTTATGAGAATAAAGCCATATTAGTTCATCATTATGTTTATATATCTAAATCTAATATGATGAAGTTCAATAAATCATCTAAAAATTTTTATAACTTTAATAATTAATGGCCAGCTATTAATTTTAATAGCTGGCCATATTAGTTATTTACTATTTAATCTTCTCATGTTTCTTTTCATATTTTGTATATTTTCTTTTACTGCCTCTTTTAATTTTTCTCCCTTTTCCTTACTAATAACTTTTTCACTTACCATTTTGTCTATTTTTTCACATTCTGCCTTATAAATTCTATCTTTCATTTCCGCTTCTTTAGATTCTCTGTCCTTTGTCATATAAGAATTAATATTTTTCACATCATCTTCTGTGAGGCTGCCACTTTCTTTTAGTTCATCTACACTTTCTTTTAGCAAACCTCCTCCAACTCTTGGACAAGGGCATCTAGGACAAGAGTTATCATCAGCATATGTAGATGAAGTTATTTCATTTTCCAATGCATTAACCGTTAAAACTCTTCCACACAATGTGCCCAATATTACGGATAGTGTAATTATTACTAAGCTTACTGACTTACTAGTTTTTTTCATATTTTACCTCCTTAAGTTTACAAAAGTATTTTTGATTAGTTTTACTTTTCCCAAAAACCTTAATTTAACCTTAAGAAAATAACTTTTTATAATAAATTCACTTCATTGAAAAAGACCTACATTTTAAATTAATGTAGGTCTTTCTAATTTACAATATGAATTTATCTGCCACCAGTTAGTAACATATATATTTTTGTCATATATTTTCTCATAAATATGGCTACACAAGCACATATTGTTATAGTTATTATTGGTGCTACAAAGAAAATAATTAAACTACTCGTTGAGCTTATTGGCATTACTTTAAACCACACCTTTTTAATAATTGATTGTAGGGGAATATGGAAGAAGTAAATAAATATTCCGTATTTAGCTAATCTCATTTCTTTTCCTAAATCAAACTTATTCTTAAATCGCTCTCCAATTACATCATAAACAAACCATGCAAATGGTATACCACACAATATTATTATGTTTTCAGCAAGTAATAATACATATTCATAGTTTGGTATTTTAGGCATATATATTAGAATAGTTTTTAGTATTATAGCTAGTATAAATCCTAATCCAAATAAATATCCCTTGTCCTTATATTTATTAAAGTATATATCAAAGTTTCCAACTGCAAAACATGCACCTATTGCAAACATTAATATAGGATAATAAATAACATCAAAGAACCAAAATACTGTAATTACTAGCAAGGCTTTGTCTTTTAATTTATCTATTACATAGTAGATTATTGGCGAAATTACTACGTTTATCATTAAGGCTCTAATATACCAAAACTGATATGGTAGAGGATAAATATAAGTATTTTTAAACAATTCTACTGCATTGTAATCAGTTATTATTCTGTCTGAGAACATAGATCTACCAAAAGCAGTAAGTTCTACTAGATATAATATTATTAGCCATCCTGTACACCATATAAAATAAGGTATAAATAAACTTTTAAATCTTTTTTTGTATTTTGATAAAAAAGCCTGTGTTGATGGTTTAAATCTATAAAAGAATAGGTATCCTGATATTACAAAGAATATAGGTACAGCTATTCTTACAATTCCTTGTCCTATAAAATTTTGTACTAATGTATTTACATTAAATACAGATGAATCTTCCAAGTTGTTAGAATGAAGAATAACAACAAAGAAAGTCATAATTAAAGACATATTTTTAATTTTATTACTAAGGTATTTGTCCATAAGTTCCCCTCTTTCTGCATATTTTACTTTTTTTCCTAAATTTCTAATAGTCTACACTTTAAAATACCATAATTTAATGGTTTTATCAATAAATCAAATGTGACATTTATGTTATATTGTCAAATAATTTTCATCATAAAAAAAGAAAGTTCTATTATTTATTTATAGACAACTTTCTTTTATCTTAATACTATAAAATTTATATTATATTTACATTCTTTAAGTATTTAATAAAACCATCCACGTCACTTCTTGCTTCTCTCAAATCTAAACTATATTTATCCATAACCATAGAAACGATTTCATCTTCATTTTTTGCACTTTCAAGACTATTCCAAATAAAACTTCCTATATTATTAACTTTTATTATTCCCTTAAAAGATGAGGCTGTTTCTCCTATTGGAACTAAAGTATTTTCTCCACAAATATTTCTCATACAAAATTCTTTTTTTATTTTCATAACTACTTCCCCCTTAAGTTTACCATTTATATTAAAACAGTAACTTTGTTAAAAATTTATTTATATTCTATAAATAATATATTAATTTCACCCCCATGTCAACGAAAACCAAGAAAACATTTTCTTATTCATATAATTTACTTTTTTAAGTTATTAATTTTATTTTGTAAAAAACATATAAATAATTAAAGAAAGCTTATAAAGGGCTTTAATTATTATTGGTCAAAAATGTCACTGCTCCAATTTCACAAAGTTAGAATATTTTAAATATATTTGCTTAAATTATATATATACTATAAAAGGAGGTAAATATGACATGTACATTTTAGAAACTTTTGTACAAAATTTGTGCGGTGAATTCAACAATGATGAGCAAATTAAAAGACAAGTAGAAAGTGGAAAAATTACTCACCCCCATGCCAGTCATATAAACGGAATTTGTAACAATAAAATTAAAAATTTACCTAAAAATTTTAAAGGCTATTTTGTAATAGAAGAGAGTTATTATGAGCAAAGCGGTAGAAAAAATTTCCTACCACATTTATTTCTTCTTACTCTAGGCAAAAATAATAAAGTAGTTTTAGAGTCCTACGAAATCCCAGAAACTATCTCCCAGGAAGATTTTAGAAACAACAATCAAAATTTAAAAATGGATTATAAGAAATTAAAAAAATCAGAAAAATTTAATCCTATGATATATGATGAAGAAAACGGAGTATTTACTGGTGAAAGTGTTAGTATGTTCTCTCCTATTACAAAATTTATTTTAAAAGAAAGGATAGAAGATAATATATTATATATAAGCGAAGTATTCTATAAGGACAACAAAAAAACCTTTGGCTTTGAAGATCCTATAATTTATAAAAGGGCTGGTAATTTGTGAGTTACCAGTCCTTTTATAAATTTAAAATTTAATTTTTCAAGTGTTTATAAAGGTGATGGCTTACTATAGTAATATCCCTGTACATATATTTTATCATTATCAATACTTTTAATGAGATTGATTTGATCCTCAGTTTCTACCCCTTCTACAACTAATACACTATCTGATCGTTTTGATATGGCTGATAAAAACTTTATAATCTCTTCCTTTACATATTCCTTTGACATAGTATATATAAAATATCTATCTAACTTTATAATATCAAATTCAATCTTTCCAAGAAGGTCTAGATTAGAATATTCCATACCAAAATCATCTATTGCTATTAAATAGCCTGCTTCTTTTATTTTTTTTATGTTTGATGATAATTGAGTAGTACATTGGAATTTTACTCTTTCTACAATCTCAAAACAAATTGAATTTCTAGGTAAATTATATTTTGTCATAAGTTCAATTGATTTATTTATAAATTCATCATTAATAAGCTCATCAACAGAAATATTTACTGAGATATACTTATTACCTTCTAATTTATATTTTTCATGGACTTTCTCATAATCTTTCATTGTTCTTTCTAAAACCCATAAACATAAATGCTGTAACATATGATTGGACTCTACTTCATGCAAAAACTCACTAGGAGGTAATATTTCTCCATTTTTATTTTTTTGTCTTATTAATGCTTCAAATCCTGTTATTTTTTCCACATTTGGGTCAAATATAGATTGATAATAAAGTATATATCTATCATTTTTAATTCTATATTTTATTTTCTTTTGTATAATTATAGATTTAATATTTCCTATTTTATGTAAGATAAGAATTATAAATACAATCAATATGGTCAATGTGGTAAATACATCCATATTATTATAATGTTTTATTTTAAAATATTTATTATAAGACTTTTCTAAATCATTAAAAATATCTTCTTTGTGTCTTTCCATAATTTCATTAAAATGGTTAATAATGTCTTTATTTTCCTTATTAGCTGCTATATAAACAGCTCCTGTAGAAAATCCGTATACTAAATAGCCATAGTTATGTTTATTTATAGGTTGTATGGATAAATCAATATCTTTTTTCTTAAATGCATTTATCAAATCTCTATGTTCATAAAATTTAATAATATTAACATTTATATTTTTATCTTCAAATAAAATTTTTATATATTCTCCATTAGTTTCATTATTTACAATTCCTAATTTTAAATTTTTCATATTTGCTAAATCAGCATATATAATTTGACTGTGGTTTGAAAATATTCCATATCTTTCAACACCTACAGATTTTTCTGAGTATAAAATTTTATCCATTCTATCTTCTGTTTTATTTAAACCAACAACAATATCTACTTTTCCTGATTGTAAGTTTTCAACAGCTTTTTTAAATGACGAAATTTCATATTTATAATCATATTCATCATATTTATCTATTGTTTTAATTACATCATCATAATATCCTTTTACATTTTGATTTTTGTCAATATAGTAACAGGGTTCATATTCATAAACTCCAACTTTTATAGTTTTTGAGGAAATCCTATCATTCAAACTATTTTGTCTACTATATAAAAAAAATCCTATGAATATAAATATAACTATAATGCTTATTAATAGTATTGACTTATAAGATTTATTCATATGAAGGTTTTTCACCTGCCTTCCTAAAATCTTCCTTTTCCTACTCTTAAGTATAATATTTATTAATTGTTTATAATAGTACTAATAATATTTTTTTATATTTATATATTTTCAAATAAAAAAGATAGAGCTTTCACTCTATCTTTTTGTTATATATGTTATTTATTAACTAATTAATTTATATTATGTCTGCTGCTTCTAACTGCTTTAAAAAGTCCCCTAAATCTTTTTTAGCATCTGATTTTTTTATGGTATATCTGTTTGTAATTAAGGAAAGCATTTCCTCTTCACTTTTGCATTCTTCTAAATTTTCCCAAACTAAAGCTTCAACTTCGTTTAAACTTATTAATCCATTGTAACCTTTTTGTGATGTGTTTTTGGGCATAAGAATATATTCTCCAGCAATTTTACGTAGATTGAAATCTTTTTTAATTTCCATGATTCCTCCCCCTTGTTCTAAAGTTTTTCATCATTATGTTCATGATAAAAAATAACCATCACTTAAATTCTACTTTAGTGTCCCTTTAATGTCAACAAGCCAACCATGATTTTTTTAATATATTACCTTACAAAATAAAGCAATCCATTTAAATTATTTATTTGTTTTTGTTATTTATCAGTTAATTTTATAACAAATAAAAGAAAGTAGTCACATTTTGTTAAAAGTATATAGGTTACTTAATATATTTCAAAATCAAACAGGTATCTAATATTACTTAGTTATGTTAGATATCTGTTTGATTTTTTATACGTTATGCTATGATTAGACTAACAATTAATATAAATAAAAAAGGGGCAATATGGAATTAGCAGATAGCACTAATTATGCCGAAGGCATATCTACAAATTTTGTTTATATAGCTTTAAGCATAGTAATTATAGGTGTAGGAGTTTATTTATATGCTAATTTACCTAATAAAATAGCATTGTCATTTTTTAGTTTTTTATTTTCTTGCTCTAAAGACTGTATTTTTCGTTTAAGAGATTCTATTACTCTATCTTTTGAAGTTTCTGTAAAAGTTTGTTTTTGAGAAATTACTCTCATTTTATGATTTTGTTTATTTATAGCCTTATTTATTGGCTCTAAAAGTTCATCTTTATAAGTATATAAAAATGTCTTACTCACACCTGCTCTACGACATATTTCAGCCTTTGAGATAGGATTATTTAAAAGGTCATCTAATAACTCTAACTCTTTTAATACAGATAAAACTGCCTGTTTTTTTAAATTACTTTCTTGCCTTTTTAGCCTAATTATTTCTGATGTATTAGGATTTTTATTAGCCATTATTGTACCCCCTTAATATAAAAATGCTTTGAGGCTTCAAAGGTTTCACCTTTATTAATTATTTCCAAAGCAACTTTATAAAATCTAACTATTTTATCAAATTCTTCTGCTTTGTCATTTAATCCCATTTTTAAGGCATTATCCTTGTGTATAGTTTCGCTTTCTATAGTGTCCTTAACAGCCTGTAAATGTCTTGGATATATCTTTTTCTTAACACAAGTCTTACAAGCCATATGAGGACAAGAAGGCATTTTATATGGATGTTCACAACAACCATCACCAAGTTCAAATACTCCTATTATTTTATTTTTAACCCATTTATTATCATATAAATTTTTTTCTTCTGATAAGTTATTCTTTATATAAGTAGCATCAGATTTGCTTAGTTTTTCTTTAAATTCTTTCTTCAATCTTTGCTGATATACCTTAATATATTTTTCTGTCATAGCAACAGAAGAATGTCCTAAAAATTCTTTAACAGCATAAATATCTACTCCAGCGTCAATCATTTCAGTTGCTACTGTATGTCTAAATTGATGTGATGAAATTTTATATACACTACCATCAATATTTTTAAGTGGTATTTGATTACATACATTGGGTAAAACATTATTAGCATTAAACATATCATGTTTAATGCTTTCAACTACAGGACTTCCGTTATTCTCTAAAACATGTTTTCCCTTACCTAAACCTCTATTATCAATCTTAATTTCTCTAAATAGATACTTGTATCCATCAGAAGCAGAAGAAAGTTCCTTAACTCTTTCAATTTGTCTTAATATAGCCCTTTCAATCATATTGTTTCCTTTTGAGTCTTTCAAGTGTGCTAATGGTATTCTTAAATCCTTTTGAATTTTAGCAATACGATGGTCTAAATAAAGCATAGGGTCTCCATCTAAATCATATTGGAGACACTCCATACTTTTATCGTTATGCTCAGCAATAAGATGACATATATCTTCGAATCTTCTTCCTGTATTTCTAATAACAATAAGTAAATCCCAGTATTTAGGTTCTATTATAGGAGTAGGTTGGTTGTCTTCTAACAATGGAATAATTGTACTCTCAATATAATCATCTAATTGTATTTTTATATTTGGAGGTATGGGTCTCGGCAACGTTTCTTCTTTTTTTGGAGAATCGTATTTATTCAATAATCCAATAGAAGGAGCATTATCCCATTTATTATAATACATATACTCAAACATTGATTTAACTATTGATAATGACATTCGCTTATATTTTTGTGAACAATTCATATTGGCAAGTATTGGCTCAATATGCGATTCTCTTTGCAATTCATTTAACGAATTAATATGTGGAAATAATTTGTACATGGAATCAAAAAACTGAGAAATATTTTTGATATTGTTATAAAAAGTTACTGGTTGCCAGTTAGATAACATATTAATAAAATACCTTTTAATTTCATATCTAATATAAATATTATTTATTTTTGTGAATTTAATAATATAGTGAGAAGGTTTATTATGCCTTGGATATTCCTCAAAAAGTCTTCTCATATCCCATATATCACTTTTAATATATTCTTCTCTTTCTTTTGGATTTTTAATATATTCAATCTCATTGTGAGAAGGATACGCCTCGTTATATAACCTTGAATTAAATCCAATGTTTTTAAGTAAATCAGTAAATCCTTCATCTTTAATGGCTCTATACCAAGGTCCAGAAGTTTTAAATCCTGCTAACTCACATATTTCATTATATTTTTTATCTTTGTTTTCATCTTTCTTTAAAATCTCGAAGAATTTCTTTTGAGATTTAGTCATCCACGAAGTATCAATATTGTCTACTGAAAAACTTATGATTTTATTTGAGGCTATATTATCTATTAAAATTTTATTTGCTAACCTCATAACTCCTATTCCTTTCTTTTTTGATTTTTATATTCCTGTAATCTTTGATACTCCTTCTTGTAATCCTCTGGTCTTAAATGGGCGTATATTTCCATAGTAGTTGTTACACTTGAATGTCCAATTCTTTTAGATATATATTCCCAATTAATCTGTTCACCTTTACTTATATATTCTCTTGCAAGTTCAGTTGCGTGAGTATGTCTTAACATATGTGGATGTATCTTAACTCCTGTTTTTTTACTATAATATTTAAACATGGAATCAAGAGTTGATTTGGTCATTCCATTTCCATTTTCATATGATATATTACTATTTACTACAACAAATAAAAAGTCACTATTAGCATTACTTTCTAACCATTCAGAACTTATGTATCTATCTATTAACGTCATTAAATCAATTGGTAAATGAACAAATCTATCTCTACCATACCCTGCCTTTGCTCTCGAGCCATTAGTATTATCTGCTCTAAATCTAACCCATAGACCTTCTTCTGCAAAGTTTATATCCTCTAAATGAATTCCAAGCAATTCATTTGACCTAAAACCACCTTCTTTTAAGCATAGTAGTATTATTTTATCTCTTAGAAGATTCACACTATCTAAAAACTTCTTAAAATCCTTTTGTTCCACAGTTTTAGGAATAGTTTTTGCTACTTTTGACTTTAAAGTATTTACTTGTATAGTTCTGCTATGTCTTGTATGTGCCAACATATCTTTATCTCTCATCGGTTGAGTTACCATAACACTTCTATAAACAACAGGATTTTCTTTAATTTTATTACTTGCTTTAAGCCATAGATATAAAGAACTAACTCTACTTATTATTCCATTTATAGTAGTTATACTTAATGAATCTTTTATATACTCAAACTCTATATCATAATTTAATACTTCAATGTTTTCATAAAACCTATATGGATTCTTTAACCATAGTTTAAATTGTGCTAATATATTAGGTTTCCCATCAAGGTCAAGTATATCTAAATCTTTAATTTTCAAAAACACAACAAAATACCAGAATTGATAACAATATGACTTAACTGTATTAGGAGATACCTCTCTTTCTGCTCTTGCTTGTATCATATTCAGATATTCCTTAACCAAGTTTATAAAGTCATAGTTATTATCAACTAAATAGTACATTAAACCTAAATTTGTTTGTGCTTTCACTATCCTAATTATCTCATACCACTTATATTTAGGACTTTTCTCTTTAATTCCTATCATCTCTTTAGTACCTCTCTAAAGTAATCTTCTAACTTAGATTTCCCTTATACTATTAATCTATACTAACTTTATATAATCTTTAATTACTATGTATTATTACTATAGAATTTTACATATAAAAATAAGGTAAATAATATCTAATATTACTTACCTTACTCTTATGATTTATATACTTTTAACATTTTGCGACTACTTTCTTAGTAATTTAAATTTTATTCTTTTACAGATTCAACTTTTAAAATTTCACTATTTTTATTAGAAAAATGTATAGTATTGCTACTTACACTTTTTCCACCTTCAACATTTTCAAATTTAGCACGATAAGTAATTCCACCTAAATAGCATCCACCTGAAGAAACAGTTTTATAATATACATAAACTGTATTTAAACTTTCATCACTTAAATTTTCCACAGTAATTTTTTTATTTTTAGTAGTTATAGCTACTTGAGACTCCATGGTAGATAAATCACTTACCATATTATTTATTGAACTCATATATATATATTTATCTTTTGGATTGAACTCTATCTTGCCACTTGATTCCATTACAAGTGCGCACACCCCTGGCTTTAAATTAGTAATTTTAAACTTTATGGTATTAGTTTTACCTATTATTTTCATATTAATTTCACCATAATCTATAACCTCTTTAGAAGTATTTTTTACTATTATGGCTAAAACATTATCTTTATTAACATCGCTACCATCTTCAACAAACTTTCCAGCATATTCTCCTATACTTATAATTTCCATATTTTTATTAGGAATAGAGTATGGAAGAGTAATTCCTCCTACAGTTATAGTTTCATTATTTGTTTGTTGTAAGTTAGTATTTGTATTATTCTGGTCTGCTAAGTATTCACCTGGAGTATATCCTTCTATTTTATCAATATAAATTTTATTAGAATCAACTATCAACTTTTCTTCTTCAATAACTTGATCTACTTTTTCTTCAGTTTTTACATTTTTTTTCTCAGCTGCTTTATCTTTCTCCACATAGTAACCTATGATGCCTAAACCTATTAAACATATTAAGATAGCAGATATTATAATTATTAATACCTTCTTCAATATATCCTCTCCTTATTTGTCTTTTCTTCTGATAATTGTTTTTGCAATAGCATTAACTTTAAAAATATAATTTCTAATGGGTCTAAAAAACTGCCATATTTTTATTATACTTTTATACTTCCAGTTGTCACAGGAAATCTCTGTATTGTTCCTTATAATACTGGAACAAACTCCTATGACTTGATCATTATTAACAATTTCTACCCACTGTTGCGCATCACCGTTCATAACAAAAGTCTTTTCATCTATTATTTTATATACTCTATGAAGAACAAATTGTCCTGTGCGCCTTTTTATGAAAACAATTTCACCTTTTTTTATAGGTCTGTTTTCTGGCGATTTTAATATTACACTATCACGAAGATGTATTAATATGGGTGTCATAGAGTATCCTGTTACTCTTAGTTTGCACTGCCCCCCATTTTTTATTATCTCTTCCATAATAGGCACTATTTCCTTACCATCTTTACAGGTATATACATAGTTATCCATTATATTCCCCTTGTTTTACATATAATAATTTTATTGTATCTTATATTACTAAGTTTTTCAAACAAAAAAATTAGTTTACTTACAATGTTCAACTGTTTTCATTATAAAACAAATTAAATATTTAATTTTCACTGAATTACTATATAAATATGTATAGTTTTTACCTTATAGTGTGTAAATTTACAATATTTGTTATAATAAAATTATGAATTTCAATTAAATATAAAATGGAGGGGATTTTTTGACGCAAAAAAAGAAAAAATTTAAATTTACAAAAATAGTAATTATATTGTTAGCATTATTAATAACTATTCCATTATTCACTTTTTATCATTTTTATAGCAAGTTAAACACTACAAGTGTTAAGGTTGAAGATGCTTACAAATCTAAGTATGAAGCTGTGGATGGTGTAACAAATATATTATTATTGGGTACTGATGGTAGAGAGAAAGAACTTGCCTATCGTTCTGACTGTATGATGATTGCAACTATTGATGCTAAGAATAAAAATATTAAATTAACATCTTTAGCTCGTGATACTTATGTAAATATTCCAGGTAAGGGCATGGGTAAATTAAACGCATCTTATTTTTGGGGTAAAGAGAAGTTGCTATTCCAAACTATAGAGGAAAATTTCCAAGTTAGATTGGACAAATATATTCAAGTTGATTTTGATGATCTAATGAATATTGTATTTTTATTAGGTGGAGTGGAAGTAGATGTTAAAGAACATGAAGTTGATATAACTAACAAATATATAGTTCCTTCATACAAAGAATGTTCTTATGCTAATAAAGGCGATATGAAACTTATAAGCTCACCAGGAAAACAAATACTAAATGGATATCAAGCTATTGCTTATACTAGAGTAAGAATTACTGACAGTGCTATACATAGAGATCAAAGACAAAGAGAAGTTATGTTATCTATTATAGATACTATGAAAGAAAAAGATTTTTCTGAGTATCCTAATTTATTAAATACATTGCTTCCATATGTATCTACAAATCTTGCACCAAAAGATTTAATAAATATAGGATTTACAGCATACAACTTTAAGCCTTTAACTGTAAAACAAGGACAGTTCCCAATAATTGATGAGGTTCACGTTAAAGGTGGTAAGTACAAAAGTGCTGGTTGGGTTTGGTTATACGATTTAAACTCAAGGAAAGTTTTACAAGACTTTATAAATAATGATATTGATATGGATAAAAACGAATATTTAAAAGATAATAGCAATATACGACTTAATTATTAATAAAAAACAAAATGAAAAAGACTATAGCAAAAGAATTTAATTTCTTCTGCTATAGTCTTTTTACATATTCTACTCTTTTCAATTGTTAATTTTTCATATTATAAAATTATAATATTCATAGTTTTATTAATTTACTTTTACAATTTTTAAAAGGAATTTAAATTTTTATGTAGAATAATTATATACGAAAGAAAATTTATATATATAATTTATTTAAATTTTCTGAATATTTAAAAGGAGGACTTTCGTAATGGAGGATCAAAAAGAGTTTAAGCCCTTTATACCTGCCAACAAAGTAGTTCCTGAATTTACTGCTACGTCAATCATCTTAGGTGCACTCATCGCAATTATATTCGGTGCTGCTAACGCTTATTTAGGTTTAAGGGTTGGTATGACTGTGTCTGCATCTATACCTGCAGCAGTTATATCTATGGGTATTTTAAGAATTATTTTAAAAGGAGAATCTATACTTGAAAACAATATAGTTCAAACTATAGGTTCTGCTGGTGAATCTTTAGCCGCTGGTGCCATATTCACCCTACCTGCCATGTTTATATGGATGAAAGAATGGGGAATTGGTAGCCCTAGCTTACTAGAAATTGCACTTATAGCTTTATGTGGTGGTTTACTTGGAGTATTTTTTATGATACCTCTAAGAAGAGCGCTGATTGTTAAAGAACACGGTACTCTACCTTATCCAGAAGGAACTGCTTGTGCAGAGGTTTTACTTGCTGGTGAAGAAGGTGGATCAAAAGCTTCTATAGTTTTCGCTGGACTTGGTATATCTGCTGTTTACAAATTTATTGCAGATGGACTTAAAATTTTCCCTAGTGAAATAGAATGGTCAATACCAGGGTACACAAACTGTGCCATAGGTATTGATGTATTGCCTGCTCTTGTGGGGGTTGGTTATATCTGTGGTTACAAAATATCAGGATATATGTTCTCTGGTGCATTAGTTGGATGGTTTGTACTTATACCAATGATATCTTTGTTTGGTGCAGATGCAGTACTTTATCCTGCAACAGATCCTGTTAGTACTTTAGGATATTGGGGAATTTGGGATAGTTATATAAGATACATCGGAGCTGGAGCTGTTGCCTTTGGTGGTATCTTAAGTTTAATCAAATCTCTTCCTTTAATAGTAGATACTTTCTCAAAAGCTATGAAAGACTACTCTATAAAAGGAGAAAACTCTACATTAAGAACTGACCAAGACATGTCTATGAAAGTGGTTCTGTTTGGTGCTTTAGCAGTAATTGTAGCAATTTGGTTAATACCTACTATTCCAGTTAACTTACTTGGAGCAGTAATTATAGCTGTATTTGGTTTCTTCTTTGCAACAGTATCATCAAGACTTGTTGGACTTGTTGGAAGTAGTAATAACCCAGTTTCTGGAATGGCAATAGCTACTTTACTTATATCTACTCTAGCTTTAAAAGCTTCAGGATTGGTAGGTCACGAAGGAATGCTTGGGTCTATAGCAATAGGTTCTATAATCTGCATTATAGCTGCCATAGCTGGTGATGCTTCTCAAGACTTAAAAACTGGTTACATAGTTGGTGCTACTCCTAGAAAACAACAGTTAGGAGAAATAGTAGGGGTTATAATCTCTGCAGTAACAATAGGTGCAGTTCTTTATTTATTAGATACTGCATGGGGATTTGGTTCAAAAGATATCCCTGCTCCACAAGCAACTCTTATGAAGCTTGTTGTTGAGGGTGTTATGAACGGAAATCTTCCTTGGCCATTAATATTTGCAGGTGCTAGTATAGGTTTAGCTGTAGAAGTTCTTGGTATTCCAATACTTCCATTTGCAGTTGGACTATATCTTCCAATCCACTTAAGTGCTGGAATAATGGTAGGTGGTCTAGTAAGATTATTTACAGAAAAAAGAAAGAAATCTACAGAAGAAGAGAAAAAAGCACAAGTTGACAAAGGAATTCTATATACTTCTGGCCTTATAGCTGGTGAAGGTCTAGTTGGTGTTCTTCTAGCTATTTTGGCTATAATCAAAATAGGTGGTAAAAGTATTGGAGATATAATCAATTTATCTGAATCAATTAACTTAGGTCAAATAGGTGCAATAGTATTCTTTGCCCTTCTAATCTTTACTTTACTAAAATATACAATTTTACACAAAGATAAGGAAAAGTCTAAGGCTTAGATTTTTTTCAGACTAAAGAATTGAATTTAACCCAGCAAAGTACTCTGTTTTAATAGAGTACTTTGCTTATATTTTAATATTATGAAACACCTGGAGGTAAATATGAAGCAAAATACTAAAAACTACTTAAACTTTATTCCCATAAAAAATCCTGATATTTCTTGGTCAAAAGATACTTCAGGTATGATCGTATTAGAAGTAAGTAGAAAAGGATTTTTTGATAAGATAGCACAAAAATTCTTCAAGGCTCCTGCAAAAAGCAATATAAAATTAGATAAACATGGTAGCTTTATATGGAATTGTATTGATGATAAGAAATCAGTTTATCATATTGCTCAAGATGTGAAAAATCACTTTGGTAAAAGTGCTGACCCTTTATATGACAGACTTGTAGCTTTTATAAATATTCTTGATGATAATAAATTTATAAATCTAAAGAAAGAAGGCGCTTAGATGAAATACATACTTTATATACTTATGTTTGCCCTTGCTACTGTTATTATATTTTCCTGGGGAATTATTAAAGAACAAAATAAATCTAAAGATCTTATGAGTCAACTTTATAAAAAAGCTGAGACTAAGGTGTTAAAAGCTTTTAATAAAAAGCAAGTTTTAACTAAAAAAGATATTGAAAATGAAGTGAAAAATATTAAGGCTTCTCTTTTTTATAGTAAAGACAAGATGATAGTTCAAAACTCATCAAGCTTTGCTAAAAATATTATTAATACTATGATTAATAGAAATTTAATTGAGAAAACTACTGAAGGATATGTTTTAAAAAACAATTAAAAAAGGGCTAAAGGCCACTTTTTAATATGATAATATTATTAATATATTACATCTAAATATTTTTTACTAATATATCCTTGTTTATTATTATACTTAACCTTACATGTTTTTCCATTACTCAATATAGTAACATAAGATCCTTTTGGTATTCTAGAAACTGTGGCACTTTTAGTATACACACTTTCTCTTAATCGAATATTTTTATTTACATTGACTATTTTTCCTACATTATATAATCTAATGTAATTGCTTTTTACATATCCGACTTTATTATTGTACTTAATTCTTATCCAGTCATTATTTATTTTTCCATTTTCTATATTGTCTAATATTTTAACAGAAGTATTAAGGCTAATTTTATCTATTATATTAGTTCTGCTAGCAGTAGACATGCTACTACGTAAATTCAAACTTTTTTTAACATTAACTATCTTACCCTCAGATGCACACGCTTTATTAGAAAGCTCATTAATCATTCCAGCTAATTTGTTTGCCATATAGCTGAAACTCTCACTGTCTGAACTTCTATATTTTTTATTTATCTCTAGTTGTAATGTAGGTACTCCTAACTTTGAAGAACAATAAGTAGACATTGTATAAGGCTTGCCACCACTGAAGTATTTATTAACTGTATAGTTATTGTTTCCTAAAGAACTTTCTACTAAAGATAGTATATAATCTTGTCCTAATAAGTTAATATTACTACTATTTCCAGTTCCTATATCTATATCACTATCTCTGCTAGAAGCCATACCATGTAGATCAATAATTATTTTTATGTCATTTTTTGCAACTATTTCCTTTATTTTTTTACGATACTCAGTTTCTTTAGTTGTATAATTTTCGTCTCCATTAGTACTAGCTTTATAAATTATATGCGCTCCTGTAGATTCATGTAATGCTTTAGCTAGTGCACCTGTATAAATATCTGCACTTTTATATTTTTCATTTCTCCATTGTTTAACTGTATGAGGTGCAGATATTAATATTGGTATATTTCCAGATATGTATTCATAGTCATTTTTGCTAGTTCCAAAATAGTTATTACTTATAAATTGTTCTTCCTGTTTTTTTATGTATTCTGTGCTATATAGATTATTAGCGTATGTATAAAATTTGTTAGTTGGTAAATTGATGGTACTCATTATAGCAAGCATTGATATAATTATTTTTTTTATTTTCACCACTTGTCCTCCTTTATTTAATACATATTTTTATTATACTATTAATAGATTAGCATAAATTTACAATTTATACTATTATATCTATATTCTTCATCTCCTATTAATGACCACTATGTTGTCTTTAGTGTCATAATCATTACCAAATATACTTATGTAATCCCTCTTTTCTAAAGGAACTTAAAGTATTAAAGGTATTAAATAAGTTTCTGTAGCATGAGCCTATAAGTATTAGTTGGATTAGTTTCATCAAACTCCATTTTAAATATATTTTACTTCTGTATTATCTTCTGATTCTACGCTTTTATTTTTAAGTATGCTTTTAAGCTTTTCAAGTGCTGGAACTAATGTACATCCCATAAGGAAAAATACTACATTAAATGTTGTTATATCCATTGCTTCCTTTGGTATTTCCAGCGACTTAGGTCCCAAAATAACTGCATATATTGACCCTATCATAAGACCTATTATGCAATATATTGTTTGTGGTCTAAATTTTCTAAGCAAAGATCTCACACCTCTTACAGTTAAAAAAATGCCTATTAAAATCCCAGATCCAAATATAATGACACCTGGCAAGTAATCAAAATTAAACTTAATTACACCTTTTACACCCTTAAGTATTGGTGTATAAAGACCAAATATTAGTAGTATGGTAGAACCTGATATCCCTGGTAAAACCATGGCTGATATAGCTATCATTCCAGATATAAATATATAAGCTCCAAATCCTAGGCTTAAATTATCTAAATTAATAGAATAACTGTGCCCACTACCTTTCATTGGGTTAAAGTAAGTTATTAGACAAACGACTATTATTCCTAATATTAAAAATATTATATTTTTATAATTTTCTTCTAATGTTTTTCTTTCTGATTTAATTATTAGTGGAATAGATGCTATTATAAATCCTAAAAATAAAGAACTTATTTCATATATATTTTTTTCAAATATGGATGTTATAAATAAAACTGATAATATAAAACCAACTGTCCATCCTACTCCTATTTTAGATAAGAATTTTAATGCTTTTATTCTATCTGTTCTATTTCCAGATATTAAGTTATTTAATGAATTCACAAAATCATCATAAAAACCTAATATAAATGCTATTGTACCTCCTGATACCCCTGGCACACTATCTGCCAGAGCCATACAGAATCCTCTAATAAAATTTAATGTATATATATAATTCACCCCCTATAAATTCTATGAATGTATGTATGTATGTTTATTATAAAAACTTACCCCCTTATCTTATACGGATTCTGGGGGTAAAAGTTAAATTATTCTGTAGTTATGGCAACTCCTTTTCCTATAGATTTAATATCTTCACTTATGGACTTACTTTTTAAGAATGATATGAAGTCATCTCTAAGTTCAGGTCTTTTTAGTGCGAAATCTACAGTAGCTTCTAAGAAGCCTAACTTATCACCTACGTCATATCTTCTTCCTTCAAAATTGTATGCATATATAGCTTCTTTAGTCGCTAAAGTTTGAAGAGCATCAGTAAGCTGTATTTCCCCACCTTTTCCTGGTGCTTGATTTTCTAATATGTTGAATATTTCAGGAGTTATTATATATCTTCCTAATATGGCTATATTTGATGGTGCATCTTCCACTGCTGGCTTTTCTACCATATCCTTTACTTTATAAACTCTCTCTTCTATATGTTTAACATCAAGTATCCCATACTTGTTCACATTTTCCCTAGCTACTTGTTGAACCCCTAGTATAGAAGTTTTGTACTCATCATAAGCATTTATCATTTGCTTTAAACATGGAACTTCAGCATCTACTATGTCATCTCCAAGTAATACAGCAAAAGGCTCATCTCCTATGAAACTTTTTGCACAGTGAACAGCATGTCCTAATCCTTTTGGTTCTTTTTGTCTGATGTAGTGGATGTTTACCATGTTTGATATGTTTTGAACCATGTCTAGCATTTCTTTTTTTCCTTTGTTTTCAAGTTCTAACTCAAGCTCTACACTGCGATCAAAATGATCTTCTATAGATTTTTTGTTACGACCTGTTACTATTAAGATTTCTTCTATGCCTGATTCTATAGCTTCTTATAGTGATAGGTAAATCTTTGAGGTTATCGCCAACTTTTCCCCCACTTCACACCGTACGTGAGAGTTTCCCCTCATACGGCGTTCCAACAATTAAACATTTTAATAATTAAATAACTGAATTTCCTACTAACTTTCTTAAAGAATCAACTCTTTTTAAACCTTTTTTATCTAAACTCATCTTATTTAGATACTTAGCTATTGTACCCAAATCAGTACTGTGTATAATCTCATAAGCCTGTGTTGTTAACCACACAAGGTTTTTATACTCATCAGTACCACCTAGGCTCTTTGGAACTTTGCGATGACATTCCATAAAACCAATTTGCAAGGCTTCGCCTGTAATATAACATTTACCTCTTTGACCTGCAAACAATGATATCTTATTATCATTAAACTCTGTTGACTCTGATTGGTATTGGTTACTAAGTAAATATTGTACTATATCATCAAATCCAAACAAACTATCATGAAGTAACTCTCTTCCTTCAGATGTATAATTACATTTGTCTTGTGTAAAACATAATGCATTTTTGGTTTTACAGCCGTAGATAGGAAACATTGTTATATTTTTAATAGTTATTGGCTTACCATTGTAATTTCCGTAAAGTCTTTCATATGTTTTAGATAATTTAGGTTTATTATTCATTATATTCTTTAATCTAGCTCTTAAGGTTTTTCTTACTAAGAAATCTATTTCCGAAAAGTCTTTACTCACATGCGTAGCATATTTATAGTAATTATGGCTACCTAGTATCATTGAATTAAGCTTTGATACTTGTTTATTATTTTGACTTTTTTGTATATCTTTTATCTGTTGTTTTAATTTATTAATAGTATTTTGTTTAGCCTTGCTAGTCATTCTACTATTACATACATATTTTTTACCTTTCAACTTTACCTTTAATTTAAATCCTAAAAACTCTGTGTAGTTTTTCCTTAAATTTGTTATCTTTGATTTTTTCTTACTAACATCTAGGTCTAATCGCTCTTTTAACCACTGTTTAACTGCATTAAATATTTTTATAGCTGATTTATGGTCTCTACAAAATATTTTAAAATCATCTGCATATCTTACAAGCCACATTTCTTTTAGGTTAGTCCTTTTTTGAGACCTATACCTATTATTACTAGCTTTATATGAATGTTGTGATTTGAAGGTTTCCCATTGTGAACTAATCCACCAATCTAATTCATTTAAAACTACATTTGCTAGTAATGGGCTTATAATACCACCTTGTGGCGTACCTTTTGTAGGTATTCCAATTCCCTGTATCTCTGATTTTAATATTTTACCAATTATGCTTAAAAGTTTTTTATCTCTAATTCCCAGTTTCCATAGCTGTTTTTTTAGTTTACCATGGTTAACATTATCGAAAAATCCTTTTATATCTATATCCACGACATAGTGAAGTTTATTCCTATTCATTAAGTGCATACACCTTGCTATTGCATGTGATGTATTTCTATTAGGTCTAAATCCGTAACTATGTTTATGAAACTTTGCTTCGCATATTGGCTCTAATATTTGCTTAATACACTGCTGTATTATTCTATCATCAATACAAGGAATACCTAACGGTCTAAGCCCTCCTCCTTGTTTAGGAATTTCTTCTCTCCTAACACTTTTGGGAGTGTAATTTGTAAATTTCCTTTGAATCAAATCTACAAATTCATCTTTGCTTAGTTTTTTAAGACTTTCAATATTTTTATTATCAGTACCTACGGTTTTTGAGCCTTTATTATTTTTGATATTTCTATATGCTAGTAAAATGTTATTTTCACTAGTTATATCATCCATAAGGTTAACAAATTTATGATTATTACAAGAATTTAAATATATCTCATCAAAAGTATCTTGCATATTGTAATATTCATTATTTCTTAGTAATTGTCTTTTCTCTAAGGTTAAGCTTTCCTCCAAGTCTACTACTTCCTCCTTGTATAAATACCTTCGGTTTTGTATCTCTTAGTCTTACTCGAACCTTGGACTATTCAGTATTTAATTATCAATGTACAAATTGTCTAGTGGCTATTGCTAAAATATCATTACAATATTTATCTTCGCTTCATGCCACCACTCTCACTTGGATTAAGATAAGTTATACTCGTAGAATTTTCCTTATCAATATTTCATAGGCGGTAAAGCCTCTATATTCCAAGCTTTCCTTGTTCCGATATTACTATCTATAACATGTACCCTTAGGTCGTTGGTATGAGCCTGTAAGCTTGATAGTGCCTGTAACACTATATGGAGTTTCATATAATAGAGTTTTACTAATCCACACTTACTGCACTTTGGTGCCATATTCATTTCTGAACATTATACATTTAGACCCGTACATTCCCAACTTCGTCAGTTCTTATGAACATACTAACCATAGATATTTTTAGACTCTAGGCCTATCACCACTCGACTGCCTCCAGTTCGCATTTCCTCAGCATAATTTTGTTAGGGTGGCTCTCAGCCATTTTAACGAGCTTCTAACCCTTTGATATTTACCTATCCAAGCGCTAGTCGTAGCTTTGAGAAGGCATTTCAAGGCGTTACCCTATCATTCTACCTTTCGTAATATCAGTTCTAATAATTATTAATTATTAGGCTAGTTTTGTAGTAAACCCACGCTTACCTTTGTCTAGCAACAAGTCGCACCTATTATATATTGTAGAGTTGGTTTATCTACTATTGGTAACATTTCTTTTGCTTGTGCTTTTGTTGCAGGTAAAAATCTAGTACCCAGTCCTGCTGCTGGTATAATTGCTTTTCTTATTGTATTTTTTCTCATTTACTCCTCCAAAAATTTGCTTCGCTCATGTCTCCAACGAGATGATTTGGCTACCACTTCGGTTATCTCAGTTGATCAAAACTCACTTCGATCAAATATCTATTTCCAAAGGTGGGCAACATTTTTGTTATCACCTTTATTTATTTATTTTTAGCTATATCTTCTATTTTTCAACATAAGATTTTAAAAGCTATAAGTGTCCATCAATCTTATATTCTACACCTGTGCGAAAACTAGATTTTTATCATATTACAAAGAGTTATACAGTAAGTTTTACTGGCTAACGCTTTTTTAAATTTATATAAAATCAAATAAATAGACTCTATTATCTCTTTTAAACCCAATATATTGATTACTCTTTTCAAATTGCATGAAAAGAAAACAAGATAAATTTCCCCCCTTTACTTTTGTAAGATTTCCAAGAAGTAAATAAGTGAAATTCATACTTCTTTTTATCGCTCCAAAAGTGTGTTCTACTATGTATTTTCTTGGTAAGTATTTAGTTTTGTCTTTTTCTACTCTGTCTACCATTTCATCAACAATATAACTAAATTCATTTCTAAAAATAGTTCTATCACATTTAAATTTAGTATATTCATATCTATTAATACAGATGCTACATGCATCAGAATTTGCATATTTTTTCTATTTTGTATCAGTTTTCTTGGTTATTCAAAATAATGTTTGCCCTTTAGGGCAAGTGTAAGTGTTTGTTTCTTTATTATATTTAAATTTATTATAAAAATATCTACTATCGCCTATTATATTTGAATATACAGGTTTTGAAACATAAGTAATTATATTGTCCTTTTTACACTTATCAATATCACTACCATCAAATCTGCTAGAACTTCTAACGTATCCACTTTGTAAATTTCTTTAGCTTTGCTTGACATATTATATAATTGACCTTGATCTGCTGAAAAATTACTTACTTTAAATGTTGCTATTAGCTTATTTTTTTATCAATAACTGCTTGAACATTATACTCAACATCAATTCCTTGGTGAGCACCAAGTTTAACTGTTCTAGCACCGCTATCTGCTAAGTTTATCTCATTTTCTCCAGTTTCATCCATAGTGTTTTCAAACTCTAAATATTTATCTATTTTTTCATTTAACTTATTAATATTTGCTTCAATTAAAGAGCAATTTGCATCATACTTATCATCTAATTTATCAAGCATCTCAAGGCCATGTAGATATCCTCTTATCTTAGACTCTGCAATATCTTTCATTTTAGCTAATTTGTTCCTGCTATAGTATTTTCATTCAGACACGGATGCCTATAGTTTAGTTCCATCAATAGCACTAATTCCTTACCCTATTTACCTAAATCCATGCAATAACCAACAAAGTTATTGAATAGTTTTTCTAGTACATCTATATTATCTTTTCTAAAGTCACTTATTACTCTATATTTTGATTTTACGTCTTTAAGTAACCAGATAACTTCCCTATTTATTATGCATTGATTAGCTAATTTACGAGAGAATCTAATTCCATTTAAATATCCATAAACGTACAATTTTAACAAATCCTTCGGATTAAAGGCTGGTCTAGCAGTAGATTCATTATTTGGCACTTTAAATCCTAGAGATTTTATATCCATCTTATCTATTATTATATCTATAACTCTTACTTCACTATTTTCTTCAACATAAGATTCTATATGTTCCATTTTGGATGTAGTTCATAATATAATTCTCCCGATTATTTTTAATTATACCTAGAATATCATATTTAGAGACTTTCGCACAATCTGCCAGGTGGCTTCGAAGACACGCAGTGGCTAAGTTGCTAATAATATAAGATTCCACACACAACGTGCGCATCCGAAATCCTATTACTGTTCCCTATCAATTCTTCCGAGTTATAACATTACGACTCCGTTCTATTTAATATCTTTATTTTATTCTGGACAATATAGATTCAATTTTTAATATTATTTTTTTACTCATAGAAACTTTTATATTTTTTTCTATAAGTTCATTTAAGTTATTTCCATTAAGTTTTTTAAAAAATCTATCTCTCTCTTGATTATATTTAACAGATTTAACAATACATGGATTATAAGATGTGGCATAATCTAAATCAGTTTCAACTATTTCCATATTATCATCAATCTTATAAAATATCTCTTGTCCTTTTTTACTATTAACTAGTATTAAAGAAATACCTTTATCATCATCAAATTCGGAGTGTTTATTTTGTACTCCCCAGTAATCAGCTAATGATATATCACTATTATTAGTAAAGTTCTTTGCTTTGCATTCATAACATGAAGGTCTTAGATATAAGTCTTTTAGAAAACCTTTCATATATGTATCTTCGTGTAATGTTTTTATATATCTTTCCCCATTTTTAAACTTAGTTTCATAACTAAATTCTTTCCAACCTTTATCTTTTTCTCTAAATCCTATCCTTTCTATATCTGAATTGTATTTCTTCTTCAAATTAGTTTTGTATAAATCAAAAACCAAAGGACTTGGCACTCCATGACAAATAATATCTACTAATATTAAGCTTTTATATTTTTTCTTGAGATACAAACTTAATCCTTTTATTTGACATTGTGTTCCACTAAATAATACTATTTTACCTTCATCTAGATATCGTTTAGCATGATTATAAGTATTACCTATCTTACTTTGAACATATTTAGATCCTCTAAATTTTTCACATTCTTCTATTGTAGTAGCTTCACTGTGTTCAACTTCAAAATTCTCATTAAACCCTGCTCCAAACACAACACCATTGTTTTTTATTACATATTCACATAAATTTGTAAAAACTCCACCCGAAGAACTACTTAATCTAACTTTTTCATTCTTATTTTTACATGCGTATGCTTTTGTATTGAACTCTTCTTTTTTAGTTTCACTTATAACTGGACATACTTTTTCGCATAAACCGCATCCTATACATATATCCTTATTAACTTTTGGATACCAGAATCCCTCATTATCTATATTCATATCTATACATTGTTTAGGGCACACATTAGTACACCCATAACATCCACAACATTCTGATTTTTTCTTTATCTCAATCATACTTAACCTCTCACTATATTTAACTTTAAATATATCTTTTTAAATGAACTTCTCATTAAATTCTTTTCATATTCATTCATTCCCATAAGCCACATAAGTGATATAAATATCATAGTAAATATTAATCCTTTTGCAATTATAATACTAAGTGTATAACCTGGTATAAATAAATTTATAAAGTTACTACATAATAAACTAATTAACACCGGGATAGTCATCCGCCCTATATTTTTCCAAAAATCAGGTATGTCTATATTTATTTTTTTATAATAATATATATTTATAATTAAACCATTACCTATAAAGAAACAGACTCCACTAGCAAGAGCACATCCAAATCCACCTAATTTATAAGCTAATGGTATACTCATAATTACATTCATCAATGCAATGACTACATATAGATTAGATCTAAATTTATGCATATTTTTAGCTTGTAATATGGTTATACCTAAATTTTGTATAAGTGGTATTGTTAAAGGGATCATAACTACTAATGCTATATAATAAGAAGTATTATATCCTTCTCCAGCCCAGATTTGTATAAATTCTTTACCAACAAGTATAAATCCACTTAATATAAATGATAGAACTAGATACTGTATTCGGCCTATCTTTATAAATAAATCTGATAATTCTTTATCCGATACATTTTTAGTGACCATCTGAGTAACTCTAGGTAAAAATATACTTGATATAGCAGTTGAAAAAGTCATATAATAATTATTAAATTGAGATCCTATTGAGTATATTGCAACCATTGTTGCGCCTGAAACTGCACCTAATATTAATTGATCGGTTCCCCAATATATTCTGTCTACTATCATATTTAAAAATATAAAGAATGAGTAAGTGAATATTTCTTTAAATAAAGAAAATTCCATATTATTAAATCTTATCTTTACTTTTAATACTTTGAAGCAATAGTATACATTAACTATTATAAAAATTATATTTAGTGCCGTACTAATCACAGTCATACCTATAGACTTATATCCCATAAATAATAGAGGTAGCATGACAAGTGGATTTAATATTGTTCTAATTATTCCTAATATTTTTTGGAATGTAAATCTTTCATATGCACTTACTATAGAATTGAATATACCAAAAGGAAATGCTATTACCATATTAAATATCATCAAAGACATTAATATTTTTATAGTATTTAATTCACTCACAGATAATGCATTTGAAAATAACTTATTTGAATTGCTTACTAATAAACTTCCTGCTATTGCAACTACTATAGCTATAAAAGAATATACTATTATAAGCATTCCATTTAAATTGTATTCCCCTTCTTTATCGTTATTGGCTCTATATTTTGCTGTATATCTTACTATTGCATTTCCTATTCCAAATTCTAGTACTCCTAAGTACCCAATTACTGAATTTGCTAGAGTGAACAATCCATACTCAGCTTGTCCTAATAATCTTATCATTATAGGAGTATATAAAATCTGAATGAATGTTCCTAAAAATAAAGATAAGTATGATAGTATTGCTCCTAATTTTAGTTCATTTCTTTTCATCGACTTTTCCTGCCTTGTGGTAAATTAGTTATTACTGCTAAATGCATTACTTAGATAATCCCATGCTTTTTTTCTTTCTATTTCTAATAATTCATTAGATTTTGTATAGTCACAATTTAATAAATTGATATTATTTATATTTACAAATCTTCTATCTTCCAATGCAAACTTTTCTAAAAATGTATCAATCCTTGATTCCATAGATGTTTTTGAATTTTGCCCAACTCTATTACAAACTACAAATGGTGTATCTAACAACATTGAAAATACACATCCATGAAATGAATCTGTTAAAAATATACTAGCAGAGTTTATATAATCAATAAATTCACTTGGACCCGTAATATAATGTTTTACATCTTTTATATCACCTAAGTTTACTATCTCCAAATTATATTTCTTTGAAATCTCTTTTACCTTAATCTTTTGCTCTTTTGATCCCCCACCTAAAAGATATGTTAATATATATTTTCCTTTTGGCTTATATTTTGATTCTTCAGCTATCGACATCCACTGTTTTTTGTTTAATATCATAGTTGGATCTACAACTACAGGAACATCTCTTCCAGTTAAGTTTTTTACTATTTTGGCTCCAGCATCTTCTCTTACTGATATATGTTTCATTTCAGATAACCACTTTTTATAATTTTCTCTTTCTTGTTCAGGAATATCATATACTCCAAAACTAGGAGCATATGATATTCTTTTATATTTAGATGCGAAAGTTAAAAAACTAACCTCTGATACCAAATGGTCAAAAGGATTCCATATTTGATCACTTCCAGCTATTAAGTAAGCGTAGTCATTTTGTAAATTTTTATTTATTTTACCTACTTCTATTGAGAAATCTGTTTCATTTATATATTTTCTAGAAAAATCTTTGAATATTTTAGTTCTTTGATAATTTATATCTTTTAATTTTTTATTATTTATTCTATTATTTATAGCTATACAAATACTTCTAAAGTCCTTATTTAATAGTATTTGTAATTTATTTTTTTTCTTAATTCCCAATAAATTACTTTTATCTAAAAAGGTTTCATTTATTATTGTTTCACAAAAATATCCATTCATTTTTATAAATTCTTGTAATGCATAATTTTGTAATCTATTTCCATAATTGAAATACCCATTTAAAGTTATTATTCCTACTTTATTCATATGCCTCTCCTGTTAATTATCCTTTATATGTTATTTTTCAATAATTTTAAATATAGTTTTATATCTACTTGGAATAAACATTGTTTAATATCCCAGCCTTTTTATTATCTTCATTATTAATCATTGTAAATATAAGCAATGTAATTCCCCAGAAAATCAGTATTTCTGAAGTTGAAAATATTTGTGTATATGTGCTAAATAATATAAAGTCTAAAAGTAATATCACAAATATTATTCTTTTTTTCTTATCACTAAAATTATCCGTATATAAAATAATTTTATATGAATAATATGCGTATATAAGTATGAGCCATATTAAATATATTAATCCACCTTCATATGTTTTTATAGAAATTTCACTCATTCCAAAATGAATTGGCATACTTTTATCACTATATGTAACACTTCCTATACCTTTACCTAGTTTATATCCATCCCCATGTTCTAAAGCATATTCAAATAATTCTATTCGTTCTTCTTTATTTTTTATATTACTGTTATGTTTGTCAGCATTATTAGTATACTGATAAATTTTTTCTAATACTCTATTATTAAAAAACTCCTTTATTTCTTCATTACTATTAAATAAAGTAATTGTTATCACACTTATAATAGAAAAAGAACATATTATTTTTATAATTAATTTAAAATTAATTTTATCAACTAATAATACTAATATTTGAATTATAATTATCGGAAATATTAAAAAAAATGCAGTATTATCATTTTGAGATGATATAAATACCATAAAACAAACTTGTAATGCCATATATATTAATAATAATTTTTTTTTAATTTTATTATACATATATATATTTACAACTATTAATGATATCCAAAAAAAAGTTAATCTATGAGTTCCACTAGATCCTATAAGTCCCGTGATATGATCTTCATACATTGGATTCATTTCATGAAATCTAAACATAAAATACGTTTTTTCCAATTGTTTTAATATTATTGGTATATTAATAATAAAATAACAATTTGAAAATACATAGAATATTTTTATTATTTGGGATATTATATTTTTACGTTTATTTTTAATTAAATTTCCCAAAAAAACTAATATCATTATATTTCCAAATCCACATATTATTAAATTAAAATAGTAATATTCCCCAATACCAAATTTCAGTAAGTTTATTAATATCAGTATGATACTTATAGCATTAACTATAATAGTCGACTTACAAATTTGTTTAGTTTTAACTAATCTTAATATGAAATATGCTAATAATATTATTTGTATATACTTAATAAATGATTTATCTATAGCCCACTTCAGTAATAACGGTTGTAATAGTAAATATAATAAAATCATCAACTCAAATGGGTTTAGTTTACTATTTTCGATAACTTTTTTACTCATTAGTAATTCTCCTAATATATTAATTTATTTTTACTAAATTAATACTTTACTTTAGTATTGTCTTTTTTATTCTTTGTTTAAATGTTTTTAAGTAAATATACGAATTTAATTTAATCAAAATATAGTTAAGCTTATTTTTTAATATGACATCTTTAGCAAACATTACGTTGAAAAATTTCAACTTCTTAATGTTATAGATTCCTTTACTATCTTTTATGTCAATATCTAAATTATTATCTATTTTGAATAAGATTTGATTATCAATTAACATACTATTTATCCAAATATCATAGTTTATTTTTGAATTATTCAATTCTCTCATTTGAGTGTTTGTATATAATTCATTAATATCTTGAATTGCTTTTTCTATACTATAAATATGTTTTTTTGTAATGTTTCTCTTTGTTGTAGATGAAGAATTATTTCTATAGTAATATAATTTATCATTATTTATTATTATATTTTTAGAATTAATTATTGAGCTTAATATTACTTGCATATCTTCATAGTATCTTCCTACAGGAAATCTTATATTATTTTCTACAAGTAAATTACGTTTATATATTTTAGTACACGGAGAACCTGTTATTTCACCTTTTAAAAATTTTTTCAGAGCTTTAATAGTACTTATTGATTCAAATTTAATATCTTTATTTATATTATAATTATTAATACTCTTTAAATCATCTTGTTTTATGTTTTCACCATATACATTAAATTCAGTCATAGCAATATCCGAATTTCCGTTTATAGCATTTTTCACTAATTGTTCGAACATATTAGGAGAAACAATATCATCAGAATCTACAAATCCAATATATTCTCCAACAGAAATATCTATACCTAAATTTCTACAATAACTTTGTCCTTTATTTTCACCTAAGTTTATCACTTTTATCATCTTAGGATATAATTTTTCATAGTCTTTTATTATTTTCAAACTATTATCTATGGATGCATCATTTATCAATATTATTTCTTTATCTTCTATTGTTTGATTCAATACACTATTTAGACATACTTTAATATATTTCTCTACATTATAAACAGGTATTATTATACTAATTTTAATTTTTTTCATATTTTTTACCTTCTTATCTAATATTTTATATAATAGTTTTATTTTTTTAGTAATTTATTTTTTATTTCTAAAGTAACTACTAATTATATAAAAATCAAATATTTTACTTTTTTTCTTCCATAAGTTTTTTCAAATGGTAACATCCTTCAATATTCCATTTATAGTAAAATTGTCTTTTTCGTACTCCTTTTCCATAAATTGAATTCGTAGCCGATCCTTCTTTATGGTATATCATTAGTTCATCTATATAAATCATTGACATATTATTTTTGTCTACTATATGTTTTAGTATACTTTCCTCTCCGTACATAAATGTCTTGTCATATAACCCATTATATTTATCAATATATTTTTTTGAGAATATTAAGCATGCACCATGTAATTGTATGTCATCAGTTTCTTCATCAGTGCCCACTTCTGTAATGCCTTTGCTAAAATAGTTTTTTAGTTTAGTATCACAATTTAAATAACTAAACATCATTAATATTTTGAACTTTAATAATCTTTTCTCTACATCTTCTTTACTATTATATATTTTTATGACAGGATTTTGATTTTTTCCATCAGCCATAGAAATTATCTTAGGACCTGCTACATCAAATTTATTTGTTTGATATGAATTTTCAAGAATTTCAATAAAATTATCTTGTTCATATACAGTATCACTATTAGTAAGTATTATAAAGTCTGGATTTAAATAATTTTTAGCATATTTAAACCCAATATTATTTCCTTTTGCAAATCCTAAATTTGACTCACTTCTCAAAAATATTATAGATTCACTATCCTTATAGCGTTCTTTTAAGTTATTTAATTTTCCTTTATTCGATCCATTATCTACAACAATTATGCTAACACCTTTATTGGTTAAAAACTTTTCAAGCGATTTTAAACATTGTTCTGTATCATTTATAGTTTCATAATGTAGTATTACAAATGTTATTCTATTCATACTTCACCTCTTTTCTTTATCTCTTTAGCTGGCATACCTACAATAATACTATTATCATCAAATTTTCGATTTACTATCGAATTTGCTCCTACTACACATCCATTACCTAATTCAGATCCATCTAAAAATACAACTCCAGATCCTATCCAACAATCATTCCCAATTTTTATACCTTTATTAGTTACACCTTGCATTCTTATTGGAATGTTCATATCTTCATAATTATGATTTTCTGAATGAAATCTAATATTTTGACCCATTATTACGTCATTACCTATACTAATTCCCCCAGCCGATCCCAAAAAGCAATTTTCTCCTATGCCACAATTATCTCCAATTTCAAATCCTATTCCAAGTTTTTTTAAGCTTCCTGTGCATAATATCCTTGTGTAATCACCTATTCTAACATTATTACCTATATTCACACCCGTTTTAGATAAAGCATCTATCACAACATAGTTTCCTATATTAACGCCTTTTCCAAGTCTGATTTTTTTGTTCATCCTTATCTTGCTTTTCTTCCCAACAAAAATTAACATACTATTTTTCTTTGCTGTAAGTGTTTTTATATTACCTCTAATTAAATTCAGACTCATTGATACTATATTTCCTAACAAGTATCCTAAAGATATTTCTTTATCTAATTCAAAATCATTTCCTTTTATTTTTTTTATTAAATATTCTATGAATCTCATTTATTCCTCCAGTAATTTTTTATATTCACTATCAATATTGATACAATGTTTATCGATTGAATATTCAAAATTATCATTTACTATATCATAGTTATACTTTTGAAGTATTGTTTTATCTTTATAGAATTGTTCAATTCTATTTTTCATTATATCTTTAGATAATTCAATTACTTCACCTTTATTAAATCTATCCTTACAAACTAAGTCCTTACTCCCTACTTTGTTTGTTACTAATACTGGTACACCATAACTTAAAGCTTCTAATGTTATAAACCCAAAAGTTTCATTCCAAATACTTGGTACAATTAATATTTCCGTATTCTCAAATATTGCGTTTAAATCTGAATAAGAATATCTTCCATTTATTTTTACGTTATTGGAAATTTCTAAATTTGTATTCGTATCTCCATATGCATTTAATACAATTTCGTTATATCCTTTATTTTGTAATTTTCCCATAATATCACATAAAAAATTAAATCCTTTATATTCTTTATATGGTCCTAAATATGCTAATTTTAATGACTTACTTTGATTATATTCTTTAATTTTTCGATTATCTTTTATTCCGCTATGTGTTATAGGTATAGTCAATCCATCTATATCTATATAACGCTGATATATACTTTTCGCTAATTCACTGTTAAAGAATATTTTATCTATAAGATCAAACATTGAATGATAGTATTTGCTTAAAATAATATACTCATATTTTCCACTAATTTTTTCAATACCAGTGTTGCTTTCTTCACTAGAATTGCTATTCTTATTTAAATTTACATGTTTTTTTAGTTTATCAATAATACCTTTATCCTTGATATATCTATAAGGTTGTGATTGAAGTATTTTGATTTTTTTAATACTATCTCCTAATGCATTACATTTAGCACATTTTTCAAAATTTATGTTTTCGCATATCATCCCTTGATAGTCAATAAAATTTACTTTCGAGCATAAACCAAAGTAATCATGGCTTGTAAATACAATCTTTATACCTAATTCCTTACATACTTCTAAAAACTCTTTATACAGTCCCATAAATGTATGAATATGCACTATATCTATTTTTATAGTTTCTAAAAAGTTTTTAAGTACTTTTTTATCACATGTTTTAGTGAATAATTTGGGATTAGATACCCCATTTAATATTGGAACTGGTAAGGGATTGATCAGTTCATATACTTTTACTTTTTTATAGTTTCTATAAAATTTTATTTTCACATCTCCATCTTTTATAAAGTTTATTTTACCCGGAAATAAAAGGAAAACTTTATTATTTGATTTAGCTTGCTCAGCCATTAAGTCTGTACAGTATTTTGTTAGTCCACCACTTCTATACGGTGGTAATCCTAAAGAATAATGTAATATTCTCATTTTTACACCTCTTTATTTTATTAAGAATAATTTTTCATAATCACTAACGATTTTTGTCCAGGTGTATTCTAAGTTTATTCTTTCTTTAGCTTTTTTAGATAAAGTAATCATGTCATCTGCAGCGAACTTAGTATCTATAAGTTTAGCTAGGTTACCATCTTCTTTTTTAAAATACACTGCTCCGTCCTGCCCTACTTCTCTATTAAATCCTACATCTAGTAATATATTTAAATCTGTAGTTGCTAAGGCTTCTAATAATGACGGATTAGTCCCTCCAACTTCATGTCCATGGAAATAACCATATGCATTTTCACGAATCTTCTTTAATAATTCCTGATCATACACAGTTCCAACAAATTTTACTCTAGAATCTTCATCAAATTCAGTCTTTATTTTTAATTCTTCATAGAATTTGTTTTGCTCTACATTAGTAATCAATACGAAATCCTTATTCGTATTTGATTTCATAAACTCAGTGATAATAGTCTCGTAATTATTTTCAGGAACAAATCTTCCAACAACTAAATAATATTCTTTTTCCTTAACCCCTTTTTCTTCGTACCACTTAAGTAGTTTAGGATCATTATCATTTAATTTGGATTTTTCCATATCTGCTCCATAAGCTATAAATGTAGTATTCGGATTATATTGTTTATAGTCTTCTTTAATGTATTTCTCTATATTTATAGAATCACACACTAATAAATCTGCATGCTTAACCATTAATTTTTCAGATATCTTCCAATATTTTCTTATTGCTGCATTCCATTTAGCACGCTTCCATTCATGACCATCTGGATTCACAAATAAAGCTCCACCTAGCTTCTTTAGTTGTTTTTTATATTTACCAACGAAAGGACCTATTCTACAAGCTAATATATATACAATTGAATTTTCAATTTTATTTTCTTTCATATATTTTATACATTCTTTTAATGCAGTTATATCATAATATACAGCTTTGGCTGGACCTATATTAGGAACTTTTACATTAAAGCATCTAGCACCATTATGTTCAAATTCATTATTGTTATCCGCCAAACATGATACATGATATTTAATTTCTTTGTTTTTCTGTTGTTCTGTAAGTTTTTCTACAAATGTTTCGAATCCACCATAATTTGCAGGTATACCTTTAGAACCTATAATAAAAACATGTTTCATAATTTGTTCCCTTCTCTAAATATATGCTAGTCCAAAATTCAAGACTAGCATCAATAATTTTTCTTATTTATTTGAATACATTTTTTCAAAGTATGCTGTATACTCTCCTGATATTATATTTTTCCACCAATCTTCATTGTCTAAGTACCACTTAATAGTCATAGCTATACCAGTATCAAAGTTATACTTAGGCTTCCATCCTAATTCATTTTCTAATTTTTTAGGATCTATAGCATATCTTAAGTCATGCCCTGGTCTATCAGTTACATAGTTTATTAAACTTGCTGGCTTGTCTAAAGCTTTTAATATAGTTTTAACAACTTCTAAATTAGTTCTTTCGTTATGTCCTCCTACATTGTAAACTTCTCCAACTTTTCCTTTGTGTATTATTAAATCTATTGCAGAACAGTGATCTTCTACATGCAACCAGTCTCTTACATTTTTTCCGTTCCCGTATACTGGAAGACTCTCATCTGCTAAAGCTCTTGATATCATAAGTGGTATTAACTTTTCCGGGAAGTGATATGGACCATAGTTATTTGAACATCTAGATATAGTAGCTGGTAATCCGAAGGTTCTTTGGTAAGCATGTACTAAGAAATCTGAACTTGCTTTTGATGCTGAATATGGAGAAGACGGATTTAAAGGTGTTGATTCTGTGAAGAATAAATCCTTTCTATCTAGTGGTAAGTCACCGTATACTTCATCTGTAGATACTTGGTGATATCTTTCTACACCAAATTCTTTAGAAGCATCTAATAATACTTGAGTTCCTATAACATTTGTTTTTACAAATATTCCTGGATCTTCTACTGATCTATCAACATGAGATTCTGCTGCAAAATTCACAACTATATCAAATTTTTCTTCTTTAAATAAATTAAATATAAATTCTCTATCAGCTATATCACCTTTTACAAATTTGTAGTTAGGCTTATCTTCTACTGGTTTTAAAGTTTCTAAATTTCCTGCATAAGTTAACGAATCTAAATTTACTATCATGTATTCTGGATATTTGTTAACCATATAATGAACAAAGTTTCCTCCGATAAAACCTGCTCCCCCTGTCATTAATATCTTTTTCATTTGTTACTCTCCTTTATATTAAAACGGTAAGTTCAATTCTTTTAATCTTGGTTGTACTTTATCTTTTTCTGATAATGTTATTTGTTCTATTCCGTCAATAGGCCATTCTATACCTAAATCGGGATCATTCCATAATAATCCACCATCATATTCTGGTGCATATAAATTAGTGCATTTATAGTTAAATACAGCTTCATCAGATACTACTAAGAATCCATGAGCAAATCCTTCTGGAACATAGAACTGTCTTTTATTTTCTGCAGAAAGAAGAATTCCTTCCCATTGTCCATAAGTAGGCGACCCATTTCTTAAATCTACGGCAACATCGTATACTGCTCCTTGTGTACATCTAACTAGTTTTCCTTGTGTAAACTTAGTTTGGAAATGCATTCCTCTAAGTACACCTTTTTTAGATTTCGATTCATTATCTTGAACAAACTCCATATCAAGCCCAGCTTCAACAAAATCTCTTCTATTATAAGTTTCCATAAAGTATCCTCTGTCATCTCCGAATACTTTGGGCTCTATTATGTATAAATCTTTTATTTTAGTTTCTATAAAATTAAAGTTTCCCATCTTATCTCCTTATTATAAAGATTCAACTAATTGTCTTGTTGATTCAAATTCATCTTCTAAATTTTCCTTTGATACTTTTACTAAATACTTTCCATAATCAGTTTTCATAAGTGGTTTAGCTAGTTCTATTAATTGCTCTTTTGTTATATATTTCTTTCTATAAGCAATCTCTTCTAAGCAAGCTATGTATAAACCCTGTCTAGTTTGAACTGCTTCAACATAATTAGATGCATCTAATAGACCTTTATGAGTTCCCGTATCTAGCCAAGCCATTCCTCTCCCAAATAATTCAACTTTAAGTTTCCCTCTTTTTAAGTATTCATTATTTACAGATGTTATTTCTAACTCTCCTCTATCTGATGGTTTAACATTTTTAGCTATTTCAACTATATCATTGTCATAAAAATAAAGCCCTGGTACTGCATAATTTGACTTAGGTACTTTTGGCTTTTCTTCTATTGATATAACATTGAAGTTTTTATCAAATTCTACAACTCCAAATGCCTGTGGGTCGACTACATGATATCCGAATATTGTAGCTTCATCTCTTTCCACTGCATTTTTAAGTCTTTCACTAAAACCATACCCATAGAATATATTGTCTCCCAATACTAAAGCTACTTTATTGTCTCCTATGAATTCCTCACCTATTATAAACGCTTCAGCTAGTCCATTAGGTTGCTCCTGTACTGCGTATTCTATATTAAGACCTAAATCATTTCCATTTCCAAATAATTCTTTAAACATTGGTAAATCTCTAGGTGTTGATATTATCAAGATTTCCCTTATCCCTGCTAGCATTAACACAGACATAGGATAATATATCATAGGTTTGTCGTATATGGGTAATGACTGCTTTGATACTGATTTTGTTATAGGATATAATCTTGTTCCAGATCCTCCAGCTAAAATAATACCTTTCATTATTACTCCCCCCTCTATTTATTTTTTAAATATCTTATTCTTTGTCTAAATACGCTTTCAATGATTCTTCCCAACTTCTAAATGAGTTCAATCCAAGTATTTTCAACATGAAATTGTCTAACACAGAATATGCTGGTCTAGGTGCTGGTCTTTTAAATACTTCACTAGTTACTGGATTTATTTTAATATCTATATTTTTCAATTCAAATATTTTTTTAGCAAAATCATACCAGCTACATTGACCTTCACAAGTTCCATGATAAACTCCATAGTGTTCTGTTCTTATTAAATCAATTATAACCTTTGCTAAATCTACTGTTGAAGTAGGACTTCCAAATTGGTCATTTACTACATTCAATTCTTTGTTAGTTTCTGCAAGTTTTAACATTGTTCTTACGAAGTTATTTCCTTCTCCATATAACCAAGCAGTTCTTACTACAAAATATCTAGAACAAAACTCCCTTACAAAGTTTTCTCCCATTAATTTACTTGTTCCATATACTGAATTTGGACAAGTCACATCATCTTCTCTATATGGTCTAGTACCATTGCCATCAAATACATAATCAGTAGATACTTGTACTAGTTTAGCTCCTACTTTTTCACAAGCTATAGCTAAGTTTCTAGGACCTATTGCATTAATTTTATATGCATTCTCAATATCAGCTTCACATAAATCTACTGCAGTATGTGCCGCACAGTTAATGACAACATGGGGCTTATTAGAAAAAATAATCTTATTTACATCATTCATATCTATAATATTTAATTCATTTTTGTCTGTTAAAATAAGTTCGTAGCAACTATTATTTTCTAATTGTTTCGCTATCTCCAAACCTAATTGACCTTTACTGCCTGTTATTAATACTTTCATAATGTTTCCCCCCTACGATGCATTGTCATCTCCAAATAATACCCCCACAGTTTTAAATATCAATTTTATATCCATCCACAAATTTCTTTTTTCTATATACTCTAAATCCATTTCTACCCACTCATCAAAGCCTATACTATTTCGACCACTTACTTGCCATATACAAGTTAAACCTGGTTTTACAAGCAATCTTTGCTTTTGGTAGTCATTATACTCTGCTACCTCATGTGGAATAGCTGGTCTTGGCCCAACTATACTCATATCACCCACAAGTATGTTGTATAACTGAGGTAACTCATCTATACTTGTCTTTCTAATAAATCTTCCTATCCTTGTTATTCTTGGATCTTCTTTTATCTTAAAAACCGGGCCATCCATTTCATTTTCATCCATCAACTCATCTAATAATTCCTCTGCATTGCTCACCATACTTCTAAATTTGTACATTTTAAAAAGCTTATTGTTTTTGCCACATCTTTCTTGCGCAAAAAATACCTTACCCTTAGGATCCTCTAATTTTATCATTAAGGATACTAAAAGAAAAATTGGCGACAATAATATTAAGCCAATACCAGATCCTAGAATGTCTGTTGTTCTTTTTAAAAACAAATAAATAATTCCTTTTCTAGGCTCTACTGCTTCATAGCTCCTAGTTTTGTTAACATTAATATCCATCTCTCTACCTATCCCCCCGTATAAAATTTTACCAATCCCTCTATCTAACTAAACTCTACTTCTTCTTACGAAATAGTCCATTTTTTTTCTTTTTCTTAGCTCCTCTGCCATTTTTTCCATCATCTTGTTGGTAATAATAACCATAATACCCATATGCGTTATTTTCCATATCATATTTATTTAAAATCGAACCTATTATATTAACATCAGACTTTCTCATATTATCAATAACTTCTTTAGTATGGTTTATATCCGTTTCGTTTGCTCCCACAACAAACATAACACCATCTGTATATTTAGATATAATTATTCCATCTGATACAATTCCTACTGGAGGCGCATCTATAAATACATAATCATATTTACTTTCAACTTCTTTTATAAATCTTTCCATTTTTTTTGAAGCTAATATCTCTGTTGGGTTAGGTGGCATAGCACCTGGTGTTAGTACATGAATATTTTCTTCTACTTTATTAATGCATTTTTCTAAATCTCTTGTATTTTTTAAATAATCCATAATACCATATGTGTTTCCTATTCCAAACATCTTATGGACACTTGGATTTCTTAAATCTAAGTCTACAACCAATACCTTCGTATTTTCCAATTTGGAAAATGCATGCGCTACGTGACATATTGTTGTACTTTTTCCTTCATTTTGCTTTGTACTTGTAAACATAATAGTTATTAAATTACTATCTATATCAGCAAAGCTTATATTAGTTCTAACAGTTCTATATGCTTCTGCCAAAGGTGATTTCGGATCTAAATCCGTAACTTTTCCCATATTTATAACCTCCTATTAAAACTTAGGAACTACACCAAATACTGGTAATCCTAGTTTTTCTTCTATATCTTTTGGTTCTTTTATTTTTGTGTTTAAGGCTTGTTTTAAGAATACAAAAAATACACTAACCATTGCTCCTAATACAGTTGCTATAACTATATTCATTTTCTTATTTGGTTTGATAGGCTCTTCTGGAACTGCTGCCTTGTCTATTACCTCTGTTCCACTAGCCTTTACTATTCTTTGTACCTCCGTAGAGAATATTTGTGGAATAGTATTACAAATTGTTGCTGCTACTCTTGGGTTTTCATGTTGTACAGATATTTTTATAATTTGTGTATTTTCAACATTAGTAATTGAAACTGCTTCTGAAAGTTCTTCATAGGTCATATCTAAATTCAACTTGTTTATAGTTGATGTGATAACTGATCTAGATTTGATTATCTCCCCATAAGTTAATGCTAATTTTTGAACAAAGTTCAAATCGTCACTTGTTGTCATCTGTGTAGTTTCATCTACCTCTTTGTTAACTATAAGAGTAGTGTCTGCTTCATACACAGGTGTTAACACATAAAAACTGACTAGCCCACTTATTACTCCACAAATTACCGCAGAAAGTACTATTACCCACATTTTTTTCTTTAATATAAAGAAATACTCCCTTAAATCAATTGTTTCTTCCATAATTCCTCCATTATAACTTGTTTTAAAATATGTTTTATTTTTCATTTTTTATATAATTTTACCTTTTATTCAAAGAAAAGTTTATCATATTTTCCCATGTATTGCAATTTCATGAATGATTTTATATACATAAAAGGATTTTTTATTGTCGATAATTGTCATTTTTCTAATATTTATGAATTTTATAATTATGAAAAAATACCTTTTTAAAATTATAAAAGCCTTCCTGTTATTTATGTTCATATATCTTTTTTCAAATTTTGACAATAGAATTTTAGCGAATACATTTTACTTTACATGCAGATTATAATTTTCATTTTAATTTTAATTTATTTTTTCCTTTATTTTCCTACATTCAATTTACATTATATTTTCATATTACGGCATAAAAAAAATATTTTTAGCATTGTCTATAATAAAATTCTCTTAATTTTCAATCATTTTTTTATATTCTAGATTTTTTTCAAGTATAATATAATAATCACAGGAGAATAATATTTATTTAAATGCATAAATCTTTAAACATTAAATACAAATATAAATATTATGAAAGGAAGATACTATTGAAAAATATAAAGAAAAAACATAGTAGAGTTTGGATTCTTATCCTTATAATATTAAGTATTTTTACAATAATAAGTATAAACAGTAAAATGAATAAAAACTTTGTTATAAAACAAGAAACTTTAATATACGAAAAGCTACCAAAATCACTTAACAATTACAAAATCCTTCAACTTTCAGATTTACACAGTAAAGAATTTGGAAAAAATAATAAAGACTTAATAAATTCAATCAAGAAAATTAATCCTGATTTAATTCTAGTTACAGGAGACATGTTTACCGTATCAGATATTTCCATAGACATGAACGAAGAAGATCTGGTTCCTTATCAACTACTTTCTAAGCTAGCTCCTCACTATAAAATCATCTACGTTTCTGGAAATCACGAAGAAGGAAAGGACATAATCTACAACGGTGATGACTATACAACTAGAGATCGCAGCAAAAACAACGCATATAATAGATATAGAAATAAATTAGAGTCTCTAGGCGTAGCCTTTGTAGAAAATTCCTCTTTACAAAACTACAATGATTTCATAAATATTTATGGTGTATATTTTGAATCTATGGAGAAAGACGAATACTATGAGTCTATCAACTTAGACAAAACAAAATTCAATATAATGCTCTGCCATGACCCAAAACACTTTCATACTTTTGCTAATATGGGATTTGACTTAACACTTTCTGGGCATGTTCACGGTGGAATAATTAGAATACCTCTAGCAGGTGGCCTTTTCAGCCCTGACAGAACTTTTTTCCCAAAATATGATAAGGGTATTTACAAAATAAATAACTCCTACATGAATGTCAGCGCTGGCCTTGGAGACTCTATACTCAAAAGGGTATTTAATCCTCCCGAAATAAATGTTATTACCCTAAAAAATAAATAAAATAAAACCTCTCTATAACAAATTTCCACTATCTGTTCTAGGGAGGTTTTCTATTTCACCAGGTGAACGATTTCACTTTAGCACAGCTAGTATTTTAGCCATTCTCTACCCCTTCACTTTTCAAAAATCGTTCACCTACCTAAAAAACTTTTAAACACATCAGCATCTATTAAAAACATTAGCCTTTATTAAAAACATCAGCCTCTATTAAAAACATTAGTCTTTATTAAAAACATTACCCTCTATTTGGACAGTTTTTATTTATCAACTTTTCCAGCCAAACAAATTCATCATCTTTACTATTATCTTCTACTTCCACGCCTTCACTAGTGGCCTTAGGGCTCAACATATAGTAAGTTCCTGCCCCCGCTCCATATCTTTCTGCAATACCAAGGTTCACCAACTTTTTGAAAATCTGAGCCGATCTAGTTTTCCCCAAACCAAATTCTTCCCTGCACAATTTATTTGTAATAATATCAAAACAAAACATATATTGAACAACCAGTTTCTCACTAAAACACAATCCCGTCTTCCTGGTAATCTTCAAGGCCTTACACATTCTATCCAACTCTGGATTACAATATATATAATCACTTCTCATAAAAACACTTCTCCTTTTTATCACAATATTTATTGTAAATTTTTATATTCCATTTTATGTACATCTATATAGCATCATTTACATAATACACTTTATACAGTGTCATTTACATATCTAGTCCTTAAGATTATGAACTTGAAGAAGGTTTTGTAATCATTTATACATTAGTCAATTTTTTTAAGAAATAATATGAATATAGTTACATTTCAAGTACCTTTGCACTATAATTATTTTAGGCTCGAATGATAACTATATAATGTAGTCCATTCTTAAATTTACATATTATTTAATATTAAAGGACAACCTCCCCAAGGTTGTCCATTTTTCGTTTATCTTCAATTCATTCAATTTATCAAATTTATTCAACTTATTCAATTCATCCTAAAATAAAGGTGAAAATTACAATATCTATTCAGCGAGTTACAATCCTCTTTTATAAACTGCCATGTATCTTTATAATCACCTGGTGTTGTAAAGTCATTATAACTTAAAAAATCCACAAACTCCTTTTCTGCTCCCACATATTTATCCACAAAATCATAAGAATATGCACGTTTTATATTGCATGGTGTGTTTTGGCAATTATGAAGTACATGTTCCAAATTACAAGAAAAAAAGTAAACTTTGTATCCAATTCGCCCAATACAACTAGTTTGATAAAGTTTATTTAAGATATTGCTTTTTCGTTCATTTCTCTCAACTATTAAATCTCTTTTATTTGTAACAATAGAGTTATGAGTATAAAAAGTTTTCTCCTGTTTCATATCCTCCACAACAAAATCTTTCTTTATAAAGGCTCCATCTGTATCTACTAAATGAATTATTTCTTTTATATCTGTTTTTTTCAAACCATTGTTCTGTGATAAAAATTGCTTCACTTGGCTATCAATTTTTCTAATAATATTTTGACAATTTGAATTAAAATCTGCTGTAATATCTTGATTTATTATATGAAACTGTACGCTACAGTCTTGTACCAATTTTGAAAGAATTAAACTTAGAGACATTTCATCGGTGATTCCTTCTACTATAAAAAGTATTATTTTCTTAGTCTTTATCATTATTTCCAATCATCCATGCTTTCCTAAAAGCATAGTTTATCTCATATTTATTAGTCTCATGGTATAAGTCTTCTTTCTGTCCTCCAAGCATAATACCTCTGTAGTAAAAATCTCGAAGATTATTACCAACTTTTGTATTATTCAAGCTGATATATCTATTGTTTTCATTTGTAGTTGTAAATACTACTAAATCCTTGTTTAACTTCTCCAAGGCCCTTAAGTTATGTGATGTGAAAATAAGCTGTCCCTTGGCACCTTTACTTAAAATTTCAAGTATTTCGCCAAGTAAATACTCAAAAATACCAGCATCTAACTCATCTATTGCCACCAAAATATTTTCATTATTATACATTCCTATTAATACACTTAATATTGAAATAATCTTTTTAATTCCCTCTGACTCATATTTCAATGGGATTTTTCTCTCATTTTTTACAGATAAAAGTTCCACCTTAAATGCTTCTTTTGAATTATTTAAAGTTTCCTTACCATAATTTTTTATTTCTATTTTCAATTTTGGCACTAAAGTATTTAACACCACATTTATTTGCTCCAAAATTTTCTTAACAGTTTCCAGCTTATCCGCATCAATAACAGAAACATCAAATAAGTTTAGTCCAATACTTCCTCTCATATTTACTTTTCTATTTTCCAGCATAAAACTAATAGGAATCATTCTGTTACTTGTTATAGCTCCCAACTCATCATTTTGTATAACAAAAAGGTTGAAGATCGCAAAACTCCTTAATATAGCCATAATCTTGCTATTTTCTGGACTAGTTTTTGAAAAAGATGTTATCAAAAGAGAAAATGTCTTAGGGCTAAAAATAAAGGATGTAGAATTTTCTTGAGAGAGACCCTTTGCAATACCAAATCTTACCTTCTTATCAGTAGAATTTGCAGCCTCTTTATAGCTTTTTATAGGCCTAAAAGTATAGTCATTATCATCCATGTCATAGTCCACAATTGTTATACTTTTTCTCCACTGATTATCCTCCCATTTAGAATAAGTCAACTTCTCTCTAAAAACTTCCACTGTTATATCTTTATCGTCCTCTATACTTGCACCTTTTCTTTGATTGAATTCTAGTATTTTGTCATATTCCATGTTTAAATCCTGTGAAAAAGCCCCACTTTTATAAGTTTTTCTTAATTCAAATTTATAAATAACTCTATATATTTCTTCCTTATCAATCATTCTAAATTCCAAGGTAATTCCTGCAGATTTGGCATCACAAGAAATAAAGTTACAAAAATTAGGATTTAACGGTTGACCTGAAATAACCATTTTAAAAAGGTATAATGCATTTATAATAGATGTCTTTCCTGATCCATTTTGACCATATATTCCTAAAATATTAGAAATATTTCCTGACTCCCTATCTTCTTTAAAATCAATTTTTCCATACTTTACATTTTTAAAATTCTCCAACTCCAATGTTTTCAATTTTACAATCCTATTATCCATCAAATCACCTCCATGGTACAACAAAACACCCACCTCAAGGGTCGGTGCTTTCATTTATTTTTTTATCACGTATTTCATTACAAAAAAAGTAATGGGAGTGGCCACCAATGTTGTAATCACAGGTGCCAACTTACTATTCATATTAACTCTATCAACTAAATAAATTATGCCAAAATATTGGATAATAAAATTAGGTACATAAGTCAGGGGAAAAAGTAAAAACTTCTTCAGATTAGGCTTTTGTTTGTATGTAAAGTAAGTATTAAAAAAATATGATCCTACAATACTAACCACATAGCCCATAACAAATGAAACTATATATGAAAATTTAAATATATCCATAAAAATCAAATAGGACAAATAATAGTCTGCCGTATTAATACATCCTACAAGTGTATATTTTATAAACTCAACTAAACTGCTTCTATGTTTTATAGTTATAAAGGTTTTATCCATAAAGTTGTCTCCTTCTTCTTATGATTTGACTATTATTTATGGTTACCTTTTATTTTGCAATTTTTATATGGATTTTATTCTTTTTTTCCTACGTCTCTTTAGTTCTAATAATTTTATACATATTAGAACTATTGAAATTCCTACAATACTTCCACATGAATCAATTATAACATCTTTTAATTGACCTGTTCTTCCAGGTACAAAAAGTTGATGAATTTCATCAGAAGTGGCATAAATCACACATAGTAAAAATGCAAATAGGGGCTTTTTATTTATATTTTTAAACTTTAAAAATAAAAGCATTGATAAAATTCCCAAAACCATATATCCAATAAAGTGAGCACTTTTTCTACCTATAAATTGAAGGCTTTCAACCACATTATCTTGAACTTCCTCTGGTTGCTCATTAAACTTTGGTACTATTGATAAAACCACTTTAATGGTACTTGCACTTGTATTTGATGATACTTCTGAATTTTGTGATGACATGGAAAAAATAAACAACATCCAAATCACAATTAACACTGTAAAAATACTTTTTTTCACTCTTATCATCTCCTTTCAATATCTCCTGTATAAACTAACAGTAGATTGTATGTCACAAATTATATTATAGACCATTTTTACACAAAAAGAGACTATCTTGTATAAGATAGCCTTTTCATAAAATTCAAAACTCTTATTTTATTTTCTTTTCTTCTTTTTCTTTTTTTTCTTCTTTTTATTTATGCCTTTTATTTCTGTTTCTTCTTTTTTTTCAATTTTACACGATTTTCGTATATTGTAGTACATAATTGCACCTATGATAACTAGCACAGCTATACTTGCTTTGTTTAAGGCATCTCCCACCTTATTACCCATGGTAAAATATCTACCAACTAATAAAATGATTGTAATAAATCCATATGCCATAATATGAGTCCCTGCAACTTTGGCTACTTTTTTATTATCATATTTTTTCTCATTAACAAAAACTATGTGGCGGCCCAGGTTGTATTTTAATGTTGCATAACCTACGACAACAGCAAGTAATCCTATCATTAAATCTGTATATAATTCTGTCATATTTTCCCCTCCTTGTCCAAGTACATTATATCATTTGTTAAGGTAAAATCATAACAAAATTCGCTTCGTTCATTTCTCTATTTTACTTTTACATACTTTACATTACTATAATAACTGTATACGTTTCCTATATCTGCCGTTCTATATGCATTTATCTTGTAATAATATGTTTTTCCTTTTTCTAAGCCTTCATCATAAGTACTTAAAGTGGAACTACTTTGGATGGTTTTTATTCTTTTATAACTTCCATTTTTACTATCTGATCTGTAGATTGCATATCCATAGGCTCCATTGATTTTTTTCCAGCTAATTTTTACTTTTCCGTTTTTGTTAGTATCACCTTTTTTGCTAGAACTAGTACAAGATGTAATAACTGGTGTATTACATCTTGTGCTAGTTTTTAATATTGTAGAGTATGATCCGTAATCTTTGTCTTTTCCAACGATTCTATAGGCCCTTACTTTGTAATAATATGTTTTTCCTGGTGATACGTTTTTATCCGTAAACTTTGTATTTGTACTACCACTCAGCTGGGCCACTCTTTTGTATGTTCCATATTTACTAGTTGCTCTGTACACTCTATATCCGCTGGCATAACTTGCTTTATCCCAAGATAATTTTACTAAAGTTTTATAAGAAGAATTTTGTTTTAAGTTTTTAACTTGAGATGGATATTTTGTTTTTCCATAAAAAACACTAGAATAATCACCATAAAGATTTTCATTGTCTACTGTTTTGTAGGCTCTTATCTTATAGTAATATGTTTTTCCACTTAATCGACCTGTGTCTGTGTAAGTATTGGAAGATTTATTAGAAACTGTAACTACTTTAGTGTAGTTTCCATCTTTTGATGTAGCTCTATAAATTATATATCCTGTTACATCACCTTCTTTGATCCATGTAATTTTCAAAGAATTAGTAGTACTGCTTAATACTTTGCTTCCAGAAACCTGATTTGGGTAAATTTTAAATGTAACATTCTTTTTACCAGTATAACTTCCTATGCCTACAACTGTTACAGTTCCTTTACCACTTAACGTGTTTTCTCCATAATCTAAGGAATAGTCCTTACCTTCTTCTAGTGTTTTATTATCATATATAGCTACAACACTTGGTTTTAAATTATCTGAATAAGATATAAATTTTTCTCCATTACCTATTTGAGTTACTTTACAGCTACTTAAGTCATATCTTACCTTCACATTACAAGTGGCACTTTCACCTTTTTTAGTTCTAGCAGTAATTGTGGCATAACCCAAACTTACTCCTGTTACATTTCCTTTTGAATCTACTTTTGCCACATTTTCGTTGCTACTAGTAAAAGATTGAATTTCATCACCATAAGGTAATTGTATCCCATATAGTTCAAAGGATTTTCCAACTCCTATTGTTTTTTGTAGCTTATTTAAAGAAAACTTTTCGTTATTGTAATCAACTTTGTTGTAAGATGTTTTTGACATGGGATATGCTGTATTAAATACTTTTGTAGTAAATTGTTCATCTCTTTTATGATTAGGAAATTCAACATTATTTCTCAGGAAATATGTATAATAAATATAATTATAATCACCATTAGCCGCATCCCAAGTATTATCTATATTGTACCATTTTGTGCCTATTTTCCCTATATTCCACGCATGATAATCATTACCAGCATAACCTGTAATACATCTTACTTTTACACCTAAATTCTTCATCATTTTATAAGTTAGAGTTGCATATCCATTACACACCACATTTTTTGAAACAATACCATCATATGCTGAGTATTTTTGTAAAGCATAATCGTACACTATATTTTCAGTAATAAAATCATGAACAGCCTTAGTTTTTGTGTATTCATCTTCATTATAAACATTTAGCTCATCTAATACTTTTTGTACTTCATAATCAACACGTTGTTCCTGATTATATGTTGAAAGATATTCCATTTCAAAGGTGAACTTTGTTTCAGTAGAATTACTATCATTCCAATTAACATAAAAAGAACTCCAGTGTCTAAAAAGATAATCTCCCTGGCTAGAATCAGCATTTTCATTATCTTCTACTGCCATTGCAAATAAATCTGTATATAAAGTACTATAATTCTTCTGTTTTATTGTAAATTCAATAATACCACTTCTTTTTACCATTTCTTCTTTTAAATAATTTGCAGCCTCTTCTTTAGTTGAAAAAATTTTATTTGAATAAAGTTTAAATGAAGATTTTGGTGAATATGTTTTTAAATTCACACCTTCATACAAAGGATTTACTATTTTTCCATCTGACTCTTTTACAACTTGAACCTTATCCTTAGATGTACCAATAGAAATTACTTTTGGATTTGCAGAGTTTGAATTTTCTGCAAAAATATTAAAATTTCCTATTGAAATCAGATTAAAAGTCAATAGGACACATAAAAATAAACTTATTCTTTTCTTTAAATTTTTCATTTCCTCTCCCCCAGATAATTTATTCTAAAACTTGGAGTAAAATCGCCTCACCCTTAATTATTCTTTTATTTAATCAAAATTCCTTTCATATATTCATTTTTCTGTACAACAAAATGAAACACTAATTTCCAATTAATATATATATTCCCATTATTGACCATTTTAAGCAAAAAACTGTTTTTTAAATTGTATCAGTTTTCTTGTTTAAATAAAACATTATGAAATTTATTTTATAAATAATTGTATATAAATGTTACATATTAATTTTGGATAAATTTAGATAAAAACAAAACCGACCCACGGGGTCGGTTCTTTATTCTATTCAGTTTCTGTTTCTAGTTCTGCATCATCATTTCCTGAGTCTGAAGTTTGATCTGGTGTTGGGTCTGGTGTTGGCTCTGGTTCTGGATCTGGAACTGGGTCTGGAGTTTGGTCTGGTGTTGGAGTTTCTTCTTGTGAATCATCTCCTGCATATTGTCCTCCTCCATTATTGTTACCAGTATTATGATTTGTATTGTTGTTATTATTGTTTGGATAATAATCCTTTGATGTATTATTTCTGTTATCTGTATTATTATAAACTGGCTGACTGTAAGTAGTATCCTCGTCTGAAGTCGGCTCATCCACTAGAACATCTTCTTCTAGTACTGCTTCCTCTTCTTGTATTTCTTCTTCTGGTGTTTCCTCTTTTGGCTCAGTTGCAACAGGTGATTTAGTACTTGTATTTTCTATATCATTTTTCCTATTATTAAACAAACTTCCTCCATTAATAGTTGTTGCCACTATTAAGAAAACTAAAAGACAACCTGCTAAACCTGTCATTAGTAGTAAGGGTTTTTTATAAGAATTTTTCTTAATTTCCACTTCATAGTCTTCATCATAATGTTCATCATAATGTTCATCATACTCTTCATCATTTTCTTCATCTACTATTTCTTCACTAACTACACCAGCACTTTCTCCACCATACTCTAAATAAGCATTGGCATCTTTTATAAATTGATTTAAATCTTCATACATATTTGATTTTTTATTAGTGCATTTATAAATTATACATATTAAATCTTCGTCAGAAATTTCATTTTTACATTTTACCGAGTTAGAATATTCTTTTCCTGTTGTTAATTCAAATAGAACTGCTCCTAAAGAATAAATATCTATTTCTTCACTAAACTCTTCTTTTAAATGTCTATTTAAACATTTTTCTTCTAAATAAACTAAAGTATCTACTTTTACAGTTCCTTTTTCATCAATATATATATTGTCACAACTTAATTTATCATAAACAAGACCTTTGAAATGAAACTCTTTTAATCCCTCTGCCACTTGTCTAAGTATTTTAATTGCTTCTACTCCACTAAGTTTTCCACTTTGTAGTTTTTCTTTTAAACTTATCCCAGGGAAACTTTCACTTTCTATATAATGATAAGTATTTTCCTCCCCTACAATACTTCCCATGGTATTTATGCAAATTAAATTGGGATTTTCCATGTCTTTTAGGATTTTTACTTCTTTTTTTAAATTATCTATGTATTCAGTATCATTAATATTATTAATTATAACATTTAAAGTTACTACATCCTTTGTTATAGAATTTACAGCTTTATAAGAGTCTGCCCATTGACCTCTATTTATAAGCTTCCTATTACCATATTTTTCATTAAAGTTATTCATAGTTACTCCCTTCTATAATTATTACATAATCCCCTATATAATAAATTATGTCTAAATTTACAGTTTTTGTAAATGATTTAGTTGAAATTTATTTTTTATTGGATAAAATAGTAATTTAGTAGTATATCCATATGATATAATTTATTTATTATTAAAAAGGAGGCTTACTTTGGCAAAAACACAAAAGAATTTTAACTTAAAAACAATTACTCTAGTATTACTTTTACTGCTTATAGGCATACCTTGTATTACTTTCTGGGCTTTACAAAATAATAAAAATTCAAGTACAGATAATTCCTCATCTCAAAATACTTCAAATAATATTACAAATATTTTATTACTTGGAACTGATGGTAGGGAAAAGGAAGAAGCCTTTAGATCAGACTGCATGATTATTGCCACACTAGACATGAAAAACAAAAGTATAAAGCTTACATCATTAGCTCGTGATACTTATGTTGATATTCCTGGATATGGAAAAGGTAAACTTAATGAGGCATATTTCTGGGGAAAACAGGATTTGTTATTTAAAACAATAAAAAATAATTTTGGAATTGAGCTATATAAATACATACAAGTAGATTTTGATAATTTAATGAATATTATATTTGTCTTAGGTGGAGTTGAAGTAAGTGTGGAGCAGCATGAACTGAAAGCTGTAAATAATCTAATTCCTGCTTCTTATGAAAGTTGTACTTATGAAAATAAGGGTGATATGAAACTTTTAGACTCAACAGGCGTACAAAAGCTTAATGGATACCAAGCTATAGCCTATACTAGAATAAGATATTCAGATAATGCTATTAATAGAGATTCAAGACAACGAGAAGTCCTTATGTCAGTTTTGAGAGATATAAAAAGTAAAGCTACATCAACTCAGGACAAAAATCTTAAAGAGTTGGCTCCATACTACTCAACAAATGTTACATCTTCAGAAATTTTGAATTTGGCTGCCAATGCCTACTCATCTGGAGCAGTTAACAATGTTAAACAAGGACAATTCCCTATTATAGATGATGTTCATGTTAAAGGTGGTACTTACAAAAATGCTGGCTGGGTATGGCTATATGATGTAAATTCAGTCTCTGTCTTGAAAGATTTTATTTTTAAGGATATAGATATGAAGGATAATGATTATTTAAAAGACAACAGTAAAATTGAACTTAATTACTAGAAACATATTGAAATATGAAAAGGAAGTTTAGCTAAAAAAAGGATCTATACAGATCCTTTTTTTAGCGTGATATTTTTCCTACTCCATTATACATTAAGTTTTCCACATCCTCCACAGAGACTAAGTTGGCATCTCCGTGAATGCTATGTTTTAAAACTGAAGCAGCAGTGGCAAATTCACAAATATATTCTGGCTTTTTATTATTTATAATAGAGTAAATTATTCCTGCAGTTAAGCTATCTCCACCACCAACTCTATCAACTATATCGTCAATTGTTATAACTGAAGATAAGAATAAACGCCCATCTATATAGTAATTACATTGTAAATTATTTACTGAAGATGATACTATATTTCTCATAGAAGAAAACATATACTTAATATTTGGATAAGTTTTGCTTATTTCATCATAGTAGTATTTTAATTTTTCCTGTTTATCTTCTAAATTACTGTTCATCAATAAAATATTCTCAGCATCTAGTATTCCAGCTGATAATAAATTTACATAAGGCAATATTTTTAAAGTAGCTTTTCTAGCCTCTTCCAAAGTCCATAACTTTGCTCTGTAGTTTGAGTCATAACTAACCATTATATTATTTTTCTTACAATGTTCTAATATTTGCATAGTTAATTTTCTAAGCTCATGAGAAAGAGCTAAAGTTATGCCAGAAAAATGGAAAATATCCACTCCTTCTAAAGCTTTTTCTATATCTAAATCATCCACTTTCATATTGGCAAAGGCAGAATCAGCTCTATCATAAATCACCTTAGATGCTCTATTTCCACTACCTACTTGTAAAAAATATATTCCCGTTCTTTTATCACTTTTATTTATAAAATTTGTATCTACATTGTGACTTCTTAAATAATTTGTAATGCTTTTTCCTATATCATCATTTGAAACACATGTTAACATTCTAGTATCTACTCCATAGTTAGATAAAGAAACTAAAACATTAGCTTCTCCTCCACCATAATTAGCATTAAAACTATTGCACTGTGTTATCATTTGTCCTTTATTTGTAGATAATCTAAGCATTATCTCTCCAAATCCTGCAACTCTCATATTACTTACCCCTAACTTCATTTAATTTAGCAATATAACTTTCACAAATTGATGTTATTTCTTCAAATCTTCCTTCTTCACCAAGCTTGTTTAGTTCTCCACCAATTCCCACTGAATCAACTCCAGCTTTTATCCATGAATCTAAATTGTCTAAATTAACTCCACCTGTAACCATTATGTTTGCGTAAGGTAATGGTCCTTTGATAGCCTTTATGTATCCTTGTCCAAAAGCACTTCCTGGGAATAATTTTACAATATCCACCCCTACTTCATGAGCTGCTATTACTTCATTTATTGTCATTACACCTGGAATATATGGAACTTTATATCTATTACATATTTTTGCTGTTTCTGCAGAAAATCCTGGTGATACTATATATTTTGCACCAGCAAGCATGGCAACTCTTGCAGTTTCTGGATCAAGTACCGTTCCTGCTCCTATTATTACATCATCTTGTCCTTCAAATTCTTCACTTAAAGTTTTTATTATATCGTTGGCAAATTTGTTAGTGTAAGTTACTTCTATGGCTTTTACTCCACCTTTTATGCAAGATTTTGAAATCTCCACTCCAACTTCTTTTGAATTTCCTCTAACTACTGCCACTACACCACAGTCTGCTAATGCTTTTAATGTATTTATTTTAATCATTTTCTTTCCCCCCAAAATTTAGTTTTTATACAGAAATAACTCATTTCAATTAAGATTTTCCGCCTTATACTTAATTGAAATGAGCTTCTTTTTAAGTTATTTAGCTTTCTCTTAATAGAATAGATTTACAATGAATGTAGAGAATGCTGGTATATATGTTATTATAAGTAAGTTCGCTAATAATAAACCATAGAATGGTAGTGCCTCTTTAATAAATGCCTTTGTTTTACACTTGGTAATACCACATGTGACGAACATCAGAGTCCCCATTGGTGGTGATATTGCACCTATAGCATTGTTAAAGATATAAATCATAGCAAATTGTATTTCGTTAATTCCATATGCTGCAGCTACTGGCGCAAGTAATGGAACCAGAATTATCATAGATGCATTTCCTTCTATAAACATACCTACTATTAATAAGAATAAGTTAACTAATATTAAGAAGATATATTTGTTATCTATCATTGTAACCATCCATTCAGTTAATTGTTGAGGTATTCTTTCTTTTGTTAATATCCATGAAAATACACTGGCAGCTCCAACTATTAACATGATTGATGCTGTAGTTGTAACAGTCTCTTTTAATCCAACTGCTATATCTTTTACTTTTAATTCTCTATAAATTAATCCTAAAACTAAAGCATATATTATTGCTATTGATCCTGCTTCTGTTGCAGTAAATGCTCCCACACGTATACCACCTATTATTAATATTGGTAAACATAAAGGCAATATAGCTGGCTTTAAAACTCTTATAAACTCTTGTCCTGTTATTTTTTCTGTTCTTATTGGCACATATCCTCTTTTTTTAGATATTATTGAAACTAATAACATCATAGTTATACAAAGAAGTGCTCCTATTCCTAAACCTGACATGAATAATTGACCTATGGAAACGTTAGCTATACATCCATAAAGTATCATTGCTATTCCTGGAGGTATTAATGGTGTAATCATAGATGAACAAGCTGTTACTACTGTAGAGAATGATTTTGAGAAACCTTTTCTCTCCATTTCTGGCACTATCATTTTTGATTGCATAGCTGCATCTGCTATATTTGATCCTGAAAGTCCACCCATTAAAGTAGATAATAATACGTTTACTTGAGCAAGACCACCAGACATTCTACCTGTTATTACTTCACAGAAATCCATAATTCTTTTAGTTACACCAGTGTAGTTCATAAATATACCAGCGCATATGAAGAATGGTATAGCTAATAATGATAAACTTTCCACTCCTGTTATTGCTTGTTGTGCATATACTATTGGATTTGCATATGGATCAAGTAAGAAATACATTGCAGATCCACCTAATACAGATATGTATACAGGTACTTTCATGAATAATAATACTAACATTACTATTGATGCTAAAATAATTCCTGAACTCATTAAATAGCCACCCCTTCTTCATTAATTTCTTCTTCGTTCTTATTTATATATTTAGAAGTAAAGTAACTTACTATCATTAATAAGTATGATACTGGTGCTATACCGTATATTAATGTGTAAGGTATTTTCAGTATACTTGTAGCTCTTTCACTACTTACGAATACTCCCACAAATCTTATACTTTGAACAAATAAATAAGATATTATAAATAAAACAATTAAATCAACTATTATTCCTATTATCTTTTGCACAGGTTTGGGGAACATTTCCACAACCATTTCTATAGCAACATGGTTTCCTGTTCTAAATGCAGCTCCCCCTGCACCAAATACTATCCATACCATACAGAATAATTGCACTTCTTCTAACCAAGTAAATGGTTTTCCTATGATGTATCTCATTACAACTCCAGAAGATGTAAGGCCAACAAGTACAATTAAAGCTACTATGGCTACAAAAATATCTAAGTTTTTAACTATTTTTAGAAATGTATTATCCTTTTTCACTTTATTCACCTCTTAATTTTATAGATTATTCTACTCCCATAGCTTTTCTAACTGTATCATATAGACCTTTTGACCATCCAAATTTCTCTTCTAATTTATAGAAAGGCTCTGCAGCTTTTTTAAATTCAGCTTGTGTTTCTTCAGTTAAGTCAGTTACAGTTACACCTTCATCTTTCATTTGTTGAAGATATTCAGCTTCTGCATCTGCTTGTAAACCATTGTTGTAAAGTCCTGCTTCTTCTCCTGTAGAAACTAATAAGTCTTGTTGTTCTTTAGTTAAACTATTGAAGAAATCTGCACTACATACCCATGTAGTAAAGTTTTTAACATGACCATCTAATAATAAATATTTTGCAACTTCATGTAATTTTCTTCCATATAAAGTAGCTATTGGGTTTTCTGCTCCATCTATAGCTTTTGTTTGTAATGATTGATAAACTTCACCTAAGTCCATACCTGTAGATGTTGCACCTAAAGTATCAAAACCAATTGATTGTATTTCATTACCTGGAACACGAATCTTTAATCCTTTTAAGTCATCTGGTGTTTCAACTTTTTTTGTAGTTAAAGTATGTCTATCTCCGTACATCCAGTTAGAAGCAAGTATTTTTAAACCTTTTTCTTCTAATAAACTACTTTGTTCTTTGTACCAATCACTTTCAATTAAAGTCCAACATTGCTCCCAATCGTCAAATAAGAAAGGTCCAAATAATATTCCCATGTCTTTTACTCCGTAGTCAGCATAAAAGGCTCCATCTGCCAATGTTATTACTGGTTCCCCAATAAGCATTGTATCTATTAGCTCACTCTTTGACCCTAACTGGCTATCTGGGAATAGCTCTATTTTTAAACTACCATCACCTTTTTCTTCTACTAACTCTTGCCATTTTTCTAAGGCTTGTCCTATTGGCTCACTTATAGAGTTTTCAAAACCTATTTGTACTGTCATAGGATTTTCTGGCGATGGAGCAGGGCGTTCATAAGTTGAACAACCTGCTAAACTTGTCATTGTTAGTGTTGCTGATAAAATAACTGCTAATAATTTTTTAATTTTCATCAGTATTTTCCCCCTATTTTATAAAGTCTAGAATTCTATTAGCACCTTTAACATAGAAGCTCCATTGTTTACGAAATCTTCAAATGCTTTTCCTGCTTCTTCAAACTTATATGTATTAGTAACAATTTTGTCTAAATCAACTTTTCCTTCTTTAACTATATCTATTAATTCTAAGAAGTCTTTTTTAAGAGCATTTCTTGATCCAAACACATTTAATTCTTTCTTTTGTATAAGTGTAAAATTAAAATCTAAATTTTGCTTTCCTACTCCTATTAATACTACTCTTGCCCCAAATGCTGCAGCATCTATACAATTTTGGAATGTTGATGGAAGTCCAACTGCTTCTATAGTAACATCGAATCCGTTTCCATTTGTAATCTCATTAACTTGTTTTTCAAAACTTTCAGCACTTTCATTTAATATCATACCATCTAATTGAAATTCTTTGTATGCATATTCTAGTTTTTGTTTAGCAACATCACTTATGTAAACTTTTGCTCCCAATGCTTTTGCCGCTACTGCTGCAAGAACACCTATTGTACCAGCTCCCATTACTAATACTATATCTCCTTCTTTAACCTTAGCTCTAGATACTCCGTGATAACTTATACAGAATGGTTCTATTAATGCTAATGTCTTGGCAGAAAGCCCTTTCCCGTCATATACTCTTTCAATTGGCATTGTTATATATTCACAGAATGCACCATCTCTTTGGCATCCCAATGTTTCATTAGTAGTACAACAGTTCACTAAATTTTTTTCACATGGATAGCAAGTAGTACAGTTAAAATATGGATTACAAGTAACAATCATTCCTTTTTCTAAGCCTTTATCATTTTTGCCTATTTCAACTATTTCTGCTGAAAATTCATGACCTGGTATTCTTGGATAAGAAGCATAAGCAAAAGTTCCTTTGTAAGTTCCTAAATCACTTCCACATATTCCTCCATAAAGTAATTTTAAAAGAACTTCATTTTCTTTTACTTTTGGCATTTCAACTTCTTTTATTTCTACTTGACCTGGCTTATTGATTAATATACTTTTCATTCTCAATCATTCCCCCTTTATTTGTATTCAACATTGTATTTAATGATGTATACATCTTAGCATGGTCCTGAAAACGATGTCAACACTTTTTATTTTTATTTTTTTAATTTGACTATTTTAATTTGACTATTATTATCATAGGTGATATTCTTATCTATAAATTAACAAATTAATATTGTATAGGGAGGCCCAATGGCAAAACTAAGTCTTAAACAAATAGCTTACAATTCCATTAAAGAGAAGATCTTAAAATGTGAATATATGCCTAATTCTTTCTTGAATGAAGATTTGCTATGCGAAGAATTTAAAGTTAGTAGAACTCCAATAAGAGATGCATTAAGTAGATTAGAACAAGAACATTTAATTAAAATACTACCTAAAAAAGGTTTCTTTGTTGCTCCACTTTCTATTGGTGAAATCAACTTAACCTTTGAAACTAGAACACTTTTAGAAACTTATTCTATAAGCAATCATTGTTCTAATCTTAATAGTGATACTATAGATTCATTATATGAAAATATTAAAAAGGCTAAAGAATGTATTAAAAATAATAATCAGGAAGAACTTTTCATACTAGATGATGAGTTTCATAGAATTATTTTAAATCAATGCAATAACTATTATTTAATTGATACTTATAGCAGAGTTCATAATCAAAACTGTCGTCTAAGAGTACTTAGTGGATTACATGATAATAAACGTCTTTATTCTACTATAGATGAACACATGGAAATACTAGCTTTTCTAGCTAGCGGTAATGTAACTGCTGCAGAAGAAGCCATGAAGATTCATTTAAATAATGCGAAGAGTTCTTCTTTTCAAGCATTTTTAAACAGTAATTCTTCACTTTAGAATGTTAATCTATGAATATTCATAGATTAACATTTTTTATTTTTCAATAAGATTTATTTTTTTATAAAAATTTAAAGTTTTTTATTTTTTTATATTTTGTTGTATACAACAAGAAATACATCTGTTATTATAAAGATAATTAAGTTTGGGAGGTAATGTTTGACATGAAAAAAATAAATGAAACAATAGAGAAAAGATATAATAAATATCCAGAAAAAATACTTCAATTTGGTGAAGGTAACTTTTTAAGAGCTTTCACTGATTGGATGATAAATAAAGCCAACGAAGAAAACGTTTATCAGGGTAGTATAGTGTTATGCCAGCCTATAGCTCCAGGTTTAGCTAATCTTATAAACGACCAAGAAGGTTTATACACTCTTGCTATGAGGGGAATTGAAAATAATGAGGCTGTAGAAAAAATAGAACAAATCACATCTGTATCTAGATGTATAAATCCATATGAAGACTACAACGCTTTATTAGATATAGCTAGAAGTGCTGATTTAGAAGTAGTTATATCTAACACTACTGAAGCAGGAATTTCTTACAAAGAAGGAGATAAATTAACTGATGCTCCTCCATCTTCTTTCCCTGCAAAAGTAACTGCTCTTCTTTTTGAAAGATACAAAGCCTTTAATGGTGCTGCTGACAAAGGTTTATTATTCTTACCAGTTGAATTAATAGACAACAACGGTGCAGAACTTAAGAGAATAGTACTTCAATATGCTAATGAGTGGGCACTTGGGGAAAAATTTATAAACTGGATAGAAACTGCTAATAAGTTCACTTCTACTTTAGTTGATAGAATAGTTACAGGATATCCAAAGGATCAATTAGATTATTTTGAAGAAAAATTAGGATACAAAGACAACATAATAGTAACTAGTGAACTATTCAATTTATGGGTGATTGAAGGAAAGAAAGAATGGTCTGAAATACTTCCAATCCATAAAACTGATGCTAATGTTATTTGGACTGAAGATGTTACTCCTTATAAAAAGAGAAAAGTTAGAATCTTAAACGGAGCTCATACTTCTACTGTTTTAGCTGCTTACTTAGCTGGACATGAAATAGTTCTTGATTTTATGAATGACCAAGTATTTAAAAACTACTTAAATAAATTAATGTTTAGTGAAATAATACCTACTTTAGATCTTCCTAAAGACGAATTAGAATCTTTCGCTTCTGATGTAATAGATAGATTTGCTAATCCATACATCAAACATAGATTATTAGATATATCATTAAACTCTGCATCTAAGTTCAACGCAAGATGCCTTCCATCTTTACTTGAATATGTAGAAGAAAAAAATGAAGTTCCAAAACATTTAACATTCTCTTTAGCTGCATTTATCAAGTTCTACAAAGGTAAATTAGTTGAAGGACAATATGTGGGAACTAGATTTGATGGTACTACTTATGTTATAAAGGACGATGCTGAAGTTATAGAATTCTTTGCAAATACTTGGACAAAAGAAAATGTAGCACAAGTTGCTCATGACGTATTGTCTAACACTGCTTTATGGAGCGGAAAAGACTTAACTACAGTTGCTGGACTTGAAGAATCTGTAGCTAAACATTTAGCAGATATGGAAACTACTAATATGAAAGATTTAGTTGCTTCTTTATAAAAATAAACGGGGGATAATTATCATGAAGGAAAATAAGAACTTAATTATAATATCACAAGATGATAATGTGGCTGTTGCTCTTGCTGACTTAAAAGCCAAGGAAACTTACACAATAAATAATGTAACTGTCACTCTTTTAGATGACATTCCATTTGGTCACAAAGTTGCTTTATGTGATATAAATGAAAATAACAATATAATAAAATATGGTCATCCAATAGGTCATGCAAAATGCAATATTTCTAAAGGAAATCATATACATACTCATAATCTAAAAACAAACTTAGATGGAGTTTTAGATTATAAATACAATAAAAATGAAGAAGTTTTAGCTAAATTCAACAATAATAAAAAAGAAGCTTTCTTTGATGGATATGTTAGAGCCAACGGTAAAGTTGGTATTCGTAACGAAGTTTGGATAATTCCTACTGTTGGATGTGTTAACACTACTGCCAAAATATTAGAAAAAAGAGCCAATGAAAAATACGGCAATAAAATAGACGGTGTATTTGCATATACTCACAATATGGGTTGCAGTCAGTTAGGCGATGATCATGCTACAACTCAACAAATTTTAAAAGGTTTAATAAACAACCCTAATGCAGGAGCTGTTCTTGTACTTAGTCTTGGTTGTGAAAACAACAACTTAGATGAATTTAAACCTGTACTTGGTGACTACGACGAAAATAGAGTTAAATTCTTAGTTACTCAAGATGTGGAAGATGAATATGAAGCGGCTATGGAAATTCTAGATGAATTAGTTGACTATACTTCTTCTATGAAACGTGAAAAAGTATCTGCTGAGCATTTAGTACTTGGATTCAAATGTGGTGGATCTGATGCATTCTCTGGAATAACTGCCAATGCTTTATGTGGTTGCATAAACGACACTTTAGTTAATCATGGTGGAAGTACTATCCTTACAGAAGTTCCTGAAATGTTTGGAGCTGAAACAATTTTAATGGAAAGAGCTGTAACAAAAGAAATATTTGATGATACTGTAAATTTAATAAACGATTTCAAAGGTTATTTTACAAAATATAATCAAACAATATACGAAAATCCATCTCCAGGAAACAAAAAAGGTGGTATATCTTCTTTAGAAGAAAAATCACTAGGCTGCACACAAAAAGGTGGTCAAGCCCCTGTGGTAGGTGTGGTAAATTACGGTGAAGCTGTTGAAAATAAAGGACTTAATTTACTTATAGGTCCTGGAAATGACCAAGTTTCTTGTACTAACTTAGTTGCAAGTGGTGCTCAAATGGTGCTATTTACAACAGGTCGTGGAAATCCTTTTGGTTCTCCAGTTCCAACAGTTAAGATTTCTTCTAATAGTAATTTATATAACAAGAAAGAACATTGGATTGACTACAATGCTGGACAATTACTTGAAGGAAAAACTTTTGATGAAGTTACAGAAGACTTCTTCCAATATCTACTGGATGTGGCTTCTGGAAAAGTTCAAACTAGAAATGAAGAATATGGCTACAAGGAAATCTCTATTTTTAGAGATGGTGTAATTTTATAAAATTCCTTTCCCTCAAATATAAAACCGACCCAATTGGGTCGGTTATTTTTATCTGTATATATTTTTTACTTACACTTTATACCCTACTTTGTATAGTTATTAATGTATTTTAATGTTAGCTTTGAGATCCAGTAGGTCTATAACTGCAAAACCCTCGAGCTTGATGTGCATTTTGATCAATACCATCAGGTATGAAATATTTACATGATCTAGAAGCTATCCCTCCTTGATTAGGACAAATATATTGCAATCCACCAGTTGGTCCTGATTGACTAACACATCCAGGAGGCTTATCCTGACCAGCTGTATTGTAAATATTTAAACTTAATAAATCTGGCTTATACCATTTTTTCATTGAAAACACATCCCTTAAATATAATATATTTATTATAATAATATTCAATAGGTATGATAATAAATATTACTCTACAGAGTAATATTTATTACTCAACTTTATAAGTAGATATAAACAAATTCAAATCCATAGTATTTATATTATTTTGCTCTCTTCAATCTTCTCTTCACCACATCCGTAACAATCCTAATCTCATCCACCTTAAACAATATAACAAGACCACCATACACAGCAGCTGCCAAAGTAACAGCAATCATCAGTACAATAAACTCTGCTTTTCCTCCAGTATGAGTAAATCTCATCATATAATGATAAGAATAATAAGCCACAGCACCCATAATCAATGATGCCACAAGACTTTTCACTGTAGCCTTAACAATCTTGTCTTGTCCAAAATAACCAATCTTCTTTCTCAAACTTCTAAACAACAACATAATACAAGCCAGAGAAGACAAACTAGTAGCCAAAGTAAGACCTGCCAGTCCCCAAAACTTAATAAACACCACGTCCATAACCATATTCACACCCATGGCAATTACACCATTTACCATTGGCGTTTTTGTATCTTGTAAAGAATAAAAAATCTTTCCAAGAACGTCTCTCAGACCATAGGCCACCATCCCTATTGAATACATAGCCAAAGCCAATGCTGTTAAATAAGTTCCCCTTGAGTCAAAGGCTCCTCTTTCAAAAAGCACCCTAACTATGGGAAGTGATAAAACCATAGTTCCCACAGTAATTGGTAAAACAAGTATTATAACGCAGTTTATACTTTTTATAACAGATGCAGTAAATCTCTCTTTGTTATCTTCCTTGGACAGCTGTGATAAAATGGGATAAATCACAGATGAGATTGATGTTATAAATATGGCTACAACAAAGGATATTAGTTTGTTTGAATAACTTAGTGCAGAAACTGTTCCTGTTGGCAAAAATGATGCCAAAGTTCTGTCTACCAAAGTATTCACCTGATTTACTGCCACACCGATCAACACAGGAGCAATAAGCCAAGCCATCTTTTTAATATATTTATCTTTTATTTTAATAATTGGTACATATTTATATCCAGCCTTAATAGCATAAGGTAGTTGAAATAAAAACTCACTTGTTATTCCCAGCAAAGTTCCCCAGATCATTATATAAGGACCATGCTTTACACTAAGTAAAGTTGCCACAATAATAATTACATTCTTTGGCACACTGCTAAGTCCTGGCGTAATAAAATCATTTTTTATTTGTAAATAAGAAGTCATCACATAACTAAGGCCAGTAAATACAATTCCAAGAATAGTTATTCTAGTAAAATTAATAGCCACCTGCAATGCCTCTCCTTTATATCCCATGGCAAATACATTAACAATTTGCTCTGTAAACACAAATCCAACAACGGAAAGAACTATACATCCTATTACAACTAAATTAAACACATTATTTATAAATTTAAGAGAACCTTCTTCGCCTTCTTCACTATGTACTTCCATATACATTGGTATAAGTACCGTTGCTAAAGTACTTCCAATTATTGCAAAAATAACCTGAGGTATATTCATGGCTGTTATATAGGCATCACTGTATATGCTTGTTCCATACCCAGTAGCAAGAACTAATTCTCTACCAAATCCCAATATTTTTGCTATTATAGTTGCCACCATTAGTCCAAAAGTGGCTCTTGCTAATTTGCTCATTATTTTGCTCCTTTATATTTATAAAAAATTTCATATTTATAAAAAATTCCCTTGGCTCAAAATTTACTTTTATTTTTCACACATATAATATTATAATATTTTTTGTAAAAATTTAATACGATATTCTAACATCTTTTTGTTTATATTAATAACTTTCAAATCAGAGCATTTAAAGAATATGCTTTGTTAAATGTATAAATTTATCTATAACTAACTTTTAATAGGTACATCTGTATGTCTTTCAAAAGCATGTGAACGATTTTTGTTTTATCTCTATAGTAAAAATGCGGTGTTGAAGGCCTTCAAAAAAATAAAATCGACCACCTACGAAAAAAGTTTATACAACATATATAAGTAAATAGCAAATATAAGTAATTAGGAAAATTTGCCCATATAATCATCCTTAGTTTAATAAAATTTATTATAACTATTGGCTTAGAATACAAAAAATAGCCACCCATTTTTGGATGACTATTTTTAATTTATTTAATATATTAGGGTTCCACTTTCACCGCTCATGGCTAAAGGAGCTTTTTCTAATGATGCAATAATTGCTTTTCTTCCATTTTTTGATGATACAAAGTTCATGGCTGCTTGAACTTTTGGTAACATACTTCCTGGAGCAAATTGACCTTCATCACAGTACTTAGTTGCTTCATCTATACTCATCTCTACTATTTCTTTTTGATTTGGTTTGCCAAAGTTTATTGCTACTCTATCTACTGCTGTTAATACAAATAAATAGTCTGCATTTACTAATTCTGCTAATTTTGCTGAAGCAAAATCCTTGTCTATGACAGCAGGCACACTTTCGTAATCTCCTTCGTCATCAAGAACTACTGGTATACCTCCACCTCCACAAGCTATAACTATAAATTCATCATCAAGTAAGTTTAAAATAGAATCTCTTTCTACTATACCAACTGGTTTAGGAGATGCAACTAATTGTCTATAACCTCTACCTGAATCTTCCTTCATAATAAGAGTTGGATCTTCTTCCATCATTTTTTTAGATTCTTCTTCGGTATAAAAAGATCCTATTGGTTTTGTAGGGTTTTCAAAAGCTTTATCGTTTTTATCTACTATTACTTGAGTAATAACACTTGCTACTTTCCAAGGCATATTTTCTTTTCTTAACTCTTTTTTTATACCCTTTTGTAAATGAAAACCGATATATCCTTGGCTCATTGCTGTACATTCTGGTAACTGAAACTTCGGTATTTTATCTGTATATTTTGATGCAGTCTCAAATGCAAGGTTTATCATTCCCACCTGAGGACCATTTCCATGACTTATTATTATTTCATGTCCTTGTTTAATTAATCCTACTAAAGATGGTGCTGATTTTTCTATCATTTCTTGTTGTTCTTGAGGAGAATTACCTAGAGCATTTCCCCCAAGTGCTATTAATATTCTTGACATATTTATACACACTCCAATGCTTCTTCTTGTGATTTAGGTTGTTGTTGAGTTATACAGTGTATATTTCCTCCACCTAATAAAATCTCCCTAGCATATATTCCTACTATTTTTCTATCAGGGAAACATTTTTGTAAAGTTTCTTTTGCAAGTTCATCATTTGGATCATTGAAAGTAGGGAATACTACTCCTCCGTTTGCTATATAGAAATTAGCATAAGATGCTGCTAATCTATCTCCTTCTTTTCTTGGAAGAGTTCCATCTACTCCATCAACGCCATCACTTTCTTCTTTTGTTATTAATATATTAGAAGGAAGCATTAATTTAACTACTTCTATTTTTCTTCCTTTTGCATCTGTTTCTTTGCTTAGTATTTCATAGGCCTCTTGGCAAATTTCATATTGTGGATCTTCTTTATCTTCTGTCCATGCTAGTACTACTTTTCCTGGAGCAGCATAGTGAAGGATATTGTCTACATGTCCATTAGTTTCATCATTATATATACCACGAGGTATCCATATTATTTTTTCTAAATTTAAATATTCTTTTAATACATCTTCTATTTCATCTTTAGTTAAGTGAGAGTTACGACCTTCACTTAATAAGCATTCTTCTGTAACTATTAGTGTGCCTTCTCCATCTACATGAATAGAGCCACCTTCAAGTACAAAATCTTCTAAACTATAAACGTCTTTTTCTTCTATCTGACAAATTTTCCTAGCAATATGATCATCTTTATCCCATGGGAAGTATAGTCCATCTACTAATCCTCCCCAAGCATTGAATCTCCAGTCTACCCCTCTTACTTCTGATCCATTTGTTACAAATGTTGGTCCACAATCTCTTACCCAAGAGTCATCGTTAGACATTTCTACTATACGTATATTTGAAGGCAACATATTGCAAGCGTTATCATATTGTTTATTACTTACACAAACTGTAACTGGCTCAAACTCACTAATAGCTGTAGCAACTTCTACGAAAACTTTTTGTGCTACTTTTCCACCTAATCTCCAGTTATCTGGTCTTTCTGGCCATATAATCCAGCAACCATCATGTGGTTCAAATTCACCTGGCATTCTATATCCATCTTTTTTTGGTGTAGAGTTTAATATATTCATTTATAACATCCCCTTTTCATCCTCTTGTATGTTTGCTTTTGCTTTCTCCTTACCAAGTTTTATTATTATTAATTCACCAATGATTATGAACACCACAGAACCTATAGTAATTGGTAATGTTTCCGCAAGAGTTTCTGCATCGAAGTTTGTAGGTACTGCAATAAAGAAAATTGATATTATTATCATAATCATAGGTAAAGCTGCCAACATTTTTAAAAATCCTTCACTTCCACTTACTTTAAATGGTCTTTCTGTATCCGGATCTATTTTACGAAGTTTTAAGAAGGCAGGAAATACAGGTAAATAAGCTAAAAGGAACATTACAAGATTTAATGCAAAGAAACTCCAAAACAAATCTTGATTAGGTAAAAATGGTGCAACTAATATTACTACTGATGCAACAATACCGTTCATTACTGCTGAACCAACTGGCATATTATTCTTTGAACTTCTTATTCCAAATACTTTTGGCATGTCTTTATTTTCCGCTGCATAACAAGCCACATTGTTAACTCCCAATGCCCAAGAAATCATATTTCCAAACAAACTTAATAAAAATAAAATACTCATTATAGAAATGAACAAACTAGTTTTTTTACCAGTAAGTAGCTGAATACTATCAATCAAACCACTACTTGTACTAACTTGGTCTGTTGGAATGGCAACACCTATACCAAAAGCAGAGAATATATAAATAGCTGCTATTACTAGTCCACCTATTACTATAGCTTGAGGTATTTGCTTTTTAGGATTTTCCATATCATCTGCAAAAGTACAAACTACTTCAAATCCTAGGAAGTTAAATAGTATTACAGAAATAAATGACAAACTATTTGCATCAAAAGATGGCAACAAAGATTTAACTGTATATTCATTTGCAACACCATGAGTTATTGCTCCATATATACCTAAACAACCTACAACTACAGCTAGTAATACTTTAATAAATGCTGCTCCATTTAAAATCCATACACTATCGCATACTGGGTAAAAGCTTATTCCTACTATTATCCATATAAATACTAACTCTATAGCCAATGCCCCTATTAAAGGAATTTCTATTCCTAATATCATTCCTAATACTTCTGGGAAAATAACTGCTAAAGAAGCCATCCATAGAGGATAGTTTATCCAGTAAAACCAAGATACTCTAGCTCCCCATTTATTACCTAAAGCTTTTCTAACCCAGTCATACAAACCACCTTCTCCGTCATAAGTAGTTCCAAGTTCTGAAGATATTAACCCATATGGTAATAAGAAAGTTAGCATTAAGAATATCCACCAGAAATACTGAGAATTACCTATAGCTGCTACAGGGGCCGCAGCCTCTGCAACAAATACTACACATATTACAGAAAGGACTGCGTCTGTTAACTTAAATTTCTTTTTTCCTTGAATGTTTCCTTGAAGGTCACTCATTTTACCTGCCCCTTTCGCCTATTATTAGTTATTTAACATAGCTTCAACTTCAAATTTATTTAAAAAATTTTCTAAGTCAGCCTTAGCTTCTTCTTGTTTTTTTTCATCAACTGGCTTTTCTGCTAAAGTTGAAAAATAAACTAATAATCCTCTCATAGCAGTTAAACGATTTTCTGCTTCATCAAATACTATAGAGTAAGGAGCATCAATAACTTCATTTACTACTTCTTCTCCTCTTGTAGCTGGTAAGCAGTGCATAAACTTAACATGTGGAGCTGCTTTTTTCATCATTTCTTCATCTACTTGATATTTAGGATAGAATATAGATAATCTTTCTTCTTCTGATAATTCAGCATCATATAATCCGTACCAAACATCTGTATATACAAAGTCAGCATCTTTTAATGCTTCATCTTCATTATCTGTTATTAAGAAAGAACCTCCTGATACTTTACAGTTTTCTTCAGCTATTTTTAAATGCTCTTCTTTTAATTGATATCCTTTTGGTCCATATTGTACAAAGTTCATTCCTAGTTTAGTAGTAATAAATAGTAATGAAGCACAAACTTGAGTTGCATCTCCAACAAATACTACTTTTGCATCTTCTAATTTTTTGCCTTCTGGTAAATGTTCTATTATTGTACACATATCTCCCATTTCTTGAGTTGGGTGATTGTAATCTGACATACCATTTATAACTGGTATAGAAGCGTATTTTGCTAAGTTAGCAACACTTTCGTGACGATCAACACGAGCCATTAATATATCTACTAATTTAGATAGTACACAACTAGTATCTTCTAAAGTTTCGTGTCCACCTAATTGAATTTGTCCTGGTGCTAAGTACTGAGCATGTCCACCTAATTGCTCCATTGCTGTCTCAAATGATACTCTTGTTCTAGTAGAAGATTGTTGGAATATCATTCCTAATGATTTATTTTTTAATAATTGTGGATAATAACCTGTTTTAATACAGCTCTTTATTTTAAGAGATAGGTTTATAATATCCATCAATTCCTCCTTTGTGAAATCATTAGTGTCTACAAAATGTTTTACTGCCATGATTTTGTCCTCCTTAGGATATTTATTTTTAATTTTTATTTTTGCTCTTGCCTTGTGGCGAGTAGCTTATGCTTAGATAGTAATACCTTTCCTATGAGGTTTAAAATCATCTTTTCTCCCACTTTTTGGATGTATTTTTCTAAATAAAAGGTTTATTTTTCCTCTAAACTTTTCTAAACTTTGAGTATATTGCTAACTTGTAGCCTTCGATAAAAAATTATCAAGAATTTGCACTGAAAAAAAGATTATAGTATAATTAGAGCACAAGGTATTTATTTCGTTTTAGATCAGGGGATTATAAATATGCAATATTAGGGGGGAAATTTTAAATGGATATGCTTATCTTTGTTTACAACATTATTTTATTGGTACTATTCACCGTAGTCACTTCTTATTCTTTTAAAGCCTACTTATATAAAAAAGAAAAACTTCATTTTTATATTAGTATTTTATTTATGTTTTACATATTTGATAATGTTGTCATATACATGACGGAATTTCTAGATAAGTTTTCATCGGCTTATGATTTATCATTTTTGATTGCACCAACCTTCAAAACAATTATCTTTATTGTAACTGGCTTGTGTTTAATTTTAATTCAAGAAAACGTTTTAAAACTAAAAGTAAAACCATTTGACATATGTATTTATCTAATACTGGTTTCAGCCGTATTGATTGTACCTTTTATATTCAAAAAAAATTTAATGGTATGGTTATATTACCTTCCTTATCAATTATTCACTTTCTACCTTAGCTATATAGGTATTTTATACTTAAACAAAAATACCAATTTAATAAATAATAAATTTATTAAAAACTATAGAACTCTATTAATATTAACTGCTGTATTTTCCATACTTATAGTTATTGAAGATAGTATCGTTATATTTAATTTTGATATTTATTCTGATGTTCTTGTGAAAATTAATAATAGAAATTTATGTGAAGATATTCTAAGCATAATCTATGCATTATTTGGCATTAAATACTACTCTCACTTAATGACACTTTCACCAAATGAGTATAACAAGCCACAAGAAAATCCTAATATTGTAATTGATGATAATTTGATTAAAAAAGAATCTATTAGACAAAAAGCTTTATATGCTGATTTCGCAGAAACATACAACTTAACACCTAGGGAGATAGAAATTTTAAATCTGCTTCTACAAGATAAAACTAATAAGGATATTAGCGAAGAGCTGACGATTTCCTTAGGAACAGTAAAGACTCATGTTCATAATATTTATCAAAAGGTAGATGTGACAAAACGACATATGCTTATTAAGATTTATAAAGAGTTTTGTGAAGACATAAAAAAAGGAAATGATGTTGAAATTATTTACTTTTAAATAATTTCCTGTACTTGTCTATATATTTGGTTCTAAAGAAAGAGGTAGTGTATATGGGAAATGATGTTATATACAATAAAATAGAAACTATCGAAAGGTGTGTACATAGAATCAAAGAAGTTTACGATAATAATTTTGAAAACTTAAAAGATTATACTAAACAAGATTCTATCATACTTAATATTCAAAGAGCATGTGAGGCTTGTATAGATTTATCTATGCATATTGTTGCAGTAAAAAAATTAGGCATTCCTCAAAATAGTTGGGATTCTTTTGAAGCTCTTAATAAAAATCATATATTAAGTGATAGTTTAACTAAAAAATTAAAAGCTATGGTTGGTTTTAGAAATATAGCTGTACACAATTACCAAGCAATTAATATTGAAATATTAAGAGATGTTATTGAAAAGCACACGGAGGATTTCTTTGAATTCATATTTGAAATAAATAAAATATTATAAATATTAAAAAAGACAGCGCTATCTATAAAAGAATTGCTCTGTCTTTTTATTTGTATAAGAATAAGTTCATCTATTAATTTAGAACTCCATTATCCATTAAAATTTTTCTTATTTATAGTAGTTTATTTTTTAAGATTATTTATAAAAAATAATTTAGGAAATTATATTTAGGCTTACCACAGGGGGATAACATTTTTGTTAACCCCCTTGGATTATTGATAATATGTGGCTTTTGGGAATACTCCTGATAGCAATAAGAGAAACTTATTGCTATCAGGAGTATTGTTAAACATCAATTATATAACGTGTCTTATTGCTTCAATTTCTTCTATTGTTAAGTCAGTAAGTTCTTTTATAGTTTCATTATCCATTCCTTTTAATATAGCCTTCTTTGCTATCTCTATAGCTTTTTCTTTCTTACCTTTATTTATACCTTTTTGCAATCCTTCTTCTATTAAACCCTTTCCTAATTCAGTCACTCTTAACTCCTCCTTTACTTTTTCTAAATCTTTACCACTTAAAAATTTATTCGCAAAAGCATATAAAATAGATTCCATATCTCTTTTATATGGACTTGTTATTTCTTTACTTAACTTTATGGCCTTTAATATCTTTTCACCTTTATCCATTTTTCCACCCATAACCGGTGTAAATGTAAGCTTTATTATATCTTGCTTATCTATATCATTTCCTTTTGACAACTTTTCTATTATTTCATCAAATACTTTGTCTCCATCCTCATTGACCATAGATATAGCATTTACTTTATAAGTGTTTATACCACAATTATATTCACTAACTGGGCTTTTGATATCACCTGAATAAACAACATACGTTATTACTTCTTTTTTAGTTTGATGATTAAGTAGAGACTCGTAAGTCCTAAATCTCATTAAATCTTCTATACCCTTATTAGTAGTTTGAAACTCAAAGTGTATATATGTATCATCTTCCATCAGAAATGTATAATCCATATACATATTCTTACTATCTAAAACAACTAATTCTGTTGGTCCGTTATCTTTTACTTTTTTATTTATTCCAAAAAATTTAAGACCTTCTTCAGCAAATATGTCCATTGCTCTTTTCATTATAAAATCTTCATAATTTGGCTTTTTCATCCGTTCACCTCAAATATTAATCTCTTGTGTCTTATTATTCTCTTATAAAAATTATATCCTATTTTATTTTATTTTAGAAGCTTTACTTCTTTTTATTTATTATAACTAAAAAACGAAGGCTATTATTTTTTGTACATAATTATTTACTGATAATAAAATCTTTTTATTATAGTTTTTGGTGTCCTAGGAGCCTTTTCCTTGGTATTGCTTTATTATAGGGTAGTCGCCAAAATTTTTCTTGCCGTCCTTTTTATTTTAGTGACCAATTTTTATGCTAAAAAATAATATTTAATAAGTCTAAGAACTCTTACATAAGAAAAAAGTACACTAAAACATATAAAAGGACATTAAAAGGACGCTAAAACTCAGATTTTAGCGTCCTTTTAATTTATCAAATATAAAATTAGTAAATCCTTATTAATTTTGGACATATATAACCCCTTATTCCACCTCTTTTGGTAAAGTTCGCACCATAAAACTCCATAACACTTTTCAATCCTTTTGTACTTTTCAAATTAAAATATCTGGCAATTTCACTAGAACTTATCCATGCCCAATCTTCTCTTGGACTCTTCCAATTAAATCCATCTTCCACCATGACTTGCACATGATTCATTGGTGTAAACTCATCATTACTCTCATTTAACATTTCCATCTCATCACTGGTTAAATAGTGAGCATATTTGTTGCTGCAAAGCAGATGCATTACTTGTCCCCACAATTGATTTACATCAATCTCTTCCAACTTTTCAAAATCTATTTTCTCCACTGGTATAACCCAATACCTTCTATTTCCTGTTTCATCTTTTAAAAAATCCCCTTGGTTAACTGTTGCATAAAAAGATGTCATCCTAGGGTATTTTGATGGAAAGGCTGCATAAGGCCTTCTAAATTCATCTTCTTGCTCTGTTAAAAAAGCTTTTAATTTTGCCAAATCCTTTTTCAGGGTGGAGTCTAGTTCACCCAATTCACATACCCAGTATTTTATACACTGATTTATTTTATCCTTGTCACTGGGATCCAAATCTAATCCCGTTTTTATATATAGTGGTATTATTTTTTTAATAAACCTAGTTTTGCCCAGTCCTTGGCTTCCCTGCAAGGTTAGGACGCCTTCCACGTTCATATTTCCTTCATTATTATATACAATCCTAGCTGTATTAATTAACCACTTAATAATTAATATTCTTTTTAGCTTTTGGTTAAAGTTTTTCTTCGTTATTAAACAATCACATAATTTTTGAATATTATTATTTTTATTGTCATATATTTTTTCACAATCCTCCAGATACTTTCTAACTGGATTTTGATAATTTTCCATCCCTATTTTTGTAATAAACTCTACTATTTGTTTTGAAGTTAATTTAAATCCATATTTGTAACAAAGTGAATGTATATCTATAATACAATCATTTAAATTACTACTAAAAAGTCCATCAACTTCTATAGTTTTAGAAATTTCATTGTAGTAAACTTCTATTTTGTTTGCTGCAAGTAAACATGCTAAGTTTTCCCATACTTTTAGCAAATTGTTCTCCTTGTCCATAAAGGGAAAATCTATTTCGTAATTTGTACTTTCTTCTTTAAACTTCATATTTTCATAATCCGCTGCCAAATAATCAAGACCTTTTGATCTTGCTTCTTTGATTTTATAATTATAGTAATTAATAGTTGCCTCTTTATTATTGGTTATGTTTTTTGCTCTATAAAATGCTGCATTATTTTTATTTTCTTGCTTATTATACTTTGATGATCTTGTATTTGTAGGCAACTGCAAGTTCTTTCCCAAAATCTCGTAAGCCCTCTTCAAGGCTGGTATAAAATTAAGATTTTCACTTTTCCTAATAAAAGTAATTATATCCCCACTTTCACCACATCCAAAACACTTGTAAAAGCTGCCACCAGAGCTATTCTCTTTTACATAGAAACTAGGATTTTTGTCATTATGAAAGGGGCATATCATTTTTTTGTTTTTTAGTTGGTTAGGATAATAATAATTTATTACAGTTACTAATTCATTCAAACTTCTTATATCATCAACGTATTTTTTACTATTAAAACTCAAAACTTTTACTCCCCTCTTACAATAAATATTTCAGTCAACGAACTTGCTCAAACCTTACTTTTATAATTTAAAGTAAAGTTTGAGCCTTATGATAAAAATATTTATAACTTTTAGATTTTTTAATTTATGTACTCTACCATTTGTATGGGAATAAGTTCATCCATTAATTTGAAACTCCGTTGTCTGTTAAAATTTTTCTTATTTGTTGACTTGTAATACCGTATTTTATTCTAAGTTTGTCCACATTTTTCCCATTGTATTGTCTTACAATTTCTCTGTTTCTCTCCCCCAAAATTACTTTTCTGTGAACTGGAATATATACTGTTGTACCACCATAAAGTTTTGATATTTCTTCAAAATTTTTCATTCCTACTATTTCTGCCAAGGCGTGTAGCTCATAAGGAATGTCTTCCATTAAAATATTCATCCTTTACCCCTCTTTTCTTTTTTAAGTTTACTTCTTTACTTTATAGAACGCACGTTTTATATTTACATTGTAGCGAACTCACGTTTTGTTGACAACAATTTTATATAAATTTCTATTGTATACATATTTGTACATTTATTTTACAAAACATCAATATATTCTACTTTCATAAGATTCTCATTCATCAGCAAGTTTGTAAAATAATCTCTTCCCCTTGAATTTATCAAAGCCTGAATCCCACTGTGTCCTGCTGGTGATTTAAATGGTCTTAAATTAAAATATTCCATATATTGTGAGTAAGGTCTAATGCTGTTATAGTTGTCTCTGTAACAAAAGTTTCTCAAAATCAGCCAACTTATTAGCATGTTTTCCTTCATACCAAACATCTTTGCTGTATCTCTAAAATTAGTAAGTAAATCACTAAAATTTTCACTGTTATAATTATCTGCCATATAGCTAGGTACTAGTTGATTAGTAATATTAGGATTACTTGGTATGACTTGTGACACAACTTGTGAAGAATGTATGATTTCATCATCTGAGTTTTGTTCAGTTGTGGATTGTGTGTATGGTATGTTACTGCCTAATAGTTGTTTTAGTCTATCTAAAATAGCTTCTGGTGAGTTGAACTTTTTCTCAAGATTTATAAAATATAACCTTGCCTGTCTTCCCCTATCACTTCTTTGAAACATGCAAATTTCTTTTGCCATATCTGCCTTTAACATATAGTCCTTGAAATCTTGCATTCCTCCTGATGTTTGGTATTTTTGTATTACTATTTCGTAGTCTTCATTTTCCTCAAATCCATATTCTATCATTCTTGGGATCCATATTTTAAAAGGCGTTTTAATTTGAAGAAAGTCGTGTAGTTCTCTTCCACTTACTATTACTTCTCCACTTTCATTAACCATGTAGGGTATTAATTGATTTTCCATTTTTTACCTCCAATTTTTAATAATTTTTTCTTTGAAGTTTATTTTATTGCTATTATAGTAGTTTATTTTTGTGGATTATTTGTAGAAAATAATTTCTGAAATTATATTTAGACTTGGGCCAAAGGGGTGCACATTTTTGTTACCACCTTTGTAAGATAGGTTTTAAGTATAAAAAATAGAGCCTACTTCGTGTAGACTCTATTTTCATTTATTATTATGCTCCTAAAGTTACGGATAAGGATAGCAGAAATTTGCATAATTTTGTACATTTTTATATTCCATTTTATGTACATCTATATAGCATCATTTACTATTTAGATATATGTAGGTTTACTATTTCTGGTGGATTATTAAATCTTGCTAATATTAAACGCGTCACTTTATTTTAAGGACGCGTCACTTTATTTTAAGGACGCGTCCTTTTTATCATCATGTACAAGCATATACTTAATCTTATTAGATGTTCCAACTTTCTTAATAACACCTTTTCTTATTAAGCTATTACACAAGTTTAAATTTTTATTTTTCTTAAAACCTAACTTTTCTTCACTTAGACTTCTGTTAATAAACCCATTACTCTTTATAAATTCTATTATCTTATTTTCTTCATCGGTAATTTTTATTGAATAATCTATTTCATTTTCTTTAAATTCACTTTTTTCGTTACTTTCGCTACTTATGTAATAAACACTTCCTCTACCATATCCTTCAATTTTAAGGAATTTATTTTTTACCAAGCTATATAGTACTTTAGTTATGTCATTTGGGTGATTATTACAAATAGTCTGTAGTCTTGAATTAGTGACGCATCCTTCTAAGTATGCAGTAACTACAGCTAATACTTCTAACTCTCCAAGAGTATCAAATTTTTCACCATACATATTTCTCAATTCATCTAAACATTCCTTCGGTATAAGTGATACCATCCACATATTTAATGTAACAGTATTTAATTTGATATTTTCTTCAAGCTGAGGTATTCTCCAATGTTGCTGGTTCCATGCTTTTAATATAGTAGGAAATCCAGAACCTATATTCTCGCCAAGTCCTATCATTCTCAGTGCTGATTGTATCTTTGGATTTCTAGATTTTGAATTACCACCACTGAAAATATCTTCTTTAGATATTTTTAAATTACCAGCATTAGAAAACTCATAATGATCCTTGTGTCTTATAATTTTTAATGTTCCTTGAATATTATAATCTCCATGTATTATACAATTTACAAATGCTTCTCTCAGAGCTTTGTGTACTAAAGTATCATCTATTCTTGTTAAATTTTCCATATAAAAAGGTACTTTTAATCCCTCTGTAAGCTTTGGTATAACCATTGTGTAAAAATTATATAAGTTATTTTCCCATGTTCCATCTATTGTTACTCTATCATTCCATCTAACTTCATCATTTATATTTCTTTGATCTCTGAAATCTAGGTTTATATAAGGATAAGCTTCTCTAATACTTAGTCCTTTACCAAACATAAGTAATCCTGCAAGTGTTAATCCTTCTATCTTAGTTCTTCTATCTTTAGAAATAGAACCTAACTGTACTAGAAATTCTTTGTCTGATAATTCATTCCATATATGATCTGGATTTACAACTCCAAACTTATTTCTATATCTTTTTAATGTATTTATATCAACATCATCAATATCATAGCCTTCTAGTATTTTTGAATCTCCACCTTGTTCTGAGGCATCTCTTATCATAGCATTTATTTCTTCTTCACTACACTTATAATCTCCCTCATAATTTCTTTTAAATGTTCCTTTATAAGGATTTCCATTTATAAAAATAGGCTTGTCTTTATAGTAAGCTCTTGGAATATTTATCTTTATAACCGATTTATTGTTAATTTCTATTATTTCTAAGTCTTCATCTTTTAAAATATTTCTATTAACTTTTTCTCCATTTAATATACTCCAAAAGTCTTTTATTATTTTATCTGCATTTTCAACACCTGTTATAACTAACTCATGATTTAACTCATCTACTCCTAGTATAATAAGTCCTCCATTAGTATTTGCCATAGCTTTAAATCTTATTGTACAATATACATTATTTTTACTTTGAAGTTAGCTGTAAATTCACCACTTCAGGCACATTATTAAATCTAGGTAGTTTTTCTTTACCTGATCCTAACCCACTGGTTATAAGAATCTTTATCTTATCCAAATCAAAAAGTCCTTTGTCATACTCTGGAAACCATCCTTGATCTCCACCATAAAGTCCTCCAAAAAAAGGCAGAACAACTTGTCCACCATGATTGTGTCCGCTTACTACTAAATCAATATCCCATACCTTTGATGCATCTCCAAATATAAAACTGTCTGGTCTGTGTGACATCATAATCTTATAATTATCTGTATCTTGAAAATCACTTAGAAAATCATAAGTCTTATTATCATGACTCAGGCCAAAAGCATATTCATACATACCACCAATTCTTATATTGCTATCTTTTATTTTTATATCTTTGTATTGATTATCTAACACTGTAATATTTATATCTTCTAACTCCTTTATTAAATCTGATGTTCTAGCTTTTATATAGTCTTCCTCTGTATTTCCTAAGGAATAATATACTGGAACTATTTCACCTAACTGTTTTAAAAAATTTATTACAATATTACTATTTATTGAATTATCATTTATCATATCTCCCACGACTAAAACTGCATCTGGTGACTGAGATTTGATTATTTTTACTAATTCCTCATTATTACCTTTGAATTTATTATCGTGTAAATCTGATATTATGATTAAATTGACCTTGTTATTGATTTGATTTGTTGTAATTGAATAGTTTGTTGTCGTTAAGTTATTATAAGATATGTTAACCTCGTATATACATATAATAGTTAGTAAAAATAAAAGTATTATTAAATACTTTATATTTCTTTTCATATTTATACGATTCCTATTTCATGTACATAAAGGGCTGCATGTGTTCTATCTCGTAAGTTTAATTTTTCGAAAATATTGCTTGTATGTTTTTTCACTGTATGTTCTGTTATACACAAATCTGTAGCTATTTCCTGGTTACTTTTTCCTGTTGAAATACATAAAAGTATTTCTTTTTCTCTCTTAGTAAGTTCTTTTATTTCATTTAAATTGTCTTTTCTCATATAGTTTTCTACTAAATCAGAGTCAAAGTATTTCTTACCTTTGGCTAATAGATTGATAGCATATTTAATACTTTCACCTTCTATATTTGCTAATATATAGCTATCTACACCTATTTTCATACATTTAGAGAAAAGTCTTGTATCTTCATAAAAATCTAAAATCATTACTTTTGCATCAGTATTTTGTTTAACTTCTTTTATGCAGTTTAGGTATTCTTTTGTATTTTTATTTAAATCAAATATGACTAAATCATATTTTCCTTTTTTAATATCTCTACACATATACCCCTCGTTTAAAGATTCTACTACATCCTCTTCTTCTAGTATTTGGGCTACACCCTTTCTAATTACTAAAGATTCAGAAATTATAATTCCTTTCATTATTTTCCCCCCATTATGGAAATTAATTTTCATTTGTTAACTTAATTTTATATAGTATACTAAACCCCTATTATATTACTCTTTGCTTTATAAAATAGACTAAATATCTTTAAATTCCCCAATTATAAAAATATTTATTTTCAGTTTTTACACTAATATCCCCAATTCTTCCATATATACTTAAATGTTATACTTATTTAGTATAAGTTTCAATAATTATTTAGTATTATATCATTACTTTCGTTTTTCAAATTTCCTTATCATTCAACAAATTGTTCATAAAATATAGATTTTATAACTCTGCACTACTAAAAAAAAGGAAGCTTTAAATAAGCTCCCTTAAGTAGTAACTTCTTCATATAATCTTGCATGATTTTCCACATATATTTTTTCTTCTATTAGTCTAATCTGTTCATCTACTGAAAATACATCTTTAGGTCTAGTTATTTTATATAACTTAATACTTTTAGCTATTTCTAAACATTTCTTAAAGTATATAGGATCTATTCCTCCGCAATATCTTAACATTTCTATTCTAAAAATATTTTCAAGTATTTTATTCATTTTTTGAACACCAATTACTTCTTCTATTTCAACTTGATTTACTTCCCCTACTGTAAGTTCAAATATGGCTTCCAAGGGAGTTTCCTTTTTTGTAAACTGCTCAAAGGCAGGGACCAAATATTTGTTAACATCTAAATCTCCTCTAAATTGTTCAAATTGATCAATATTGTATCCTAATTTGACCATAGCATCTTCACAAAGTTTTTGATATGCAAACCCATGATTGATTGTCTTTATTTCACCTATATTTATAGAACATACATCATCAGAAATAAACTTATGTCCCTTCTGTCTAAGTGCAGTGGAAATAGTAGATTTTCCAGCTCCTTTTTCTCCTGTAAAAATACAACCTTTTCCATTAATAACTATTCCTCCTCCATGAATAGCTACCATATTCCTTTGAAGTAATGCTAATCCTAATACACTTCCCAAAATATATAACTTTATTGTTTTAAAAGAAGCATTTTCATAAGGCTCTATAACAACAGTATCACCATTGTAAATATGATATATTGCCACATCTTTTATATGGAACCACATATCTAATTTTTCGTAATTTGCAACACTACCAGTTTCTCTTAATTCTTTTATTTCATCATTTACTACCCCATAAGATAACTTAACATCCACATCACAATTATTATCTATTACCTCTAACTCAGGAATCATTATACTAGACTCAATATTCAACCCATATACCCTATAATAATATTTCATAATTTGCCCCCTAAAAATCCACAATCATTTGCTCTACTTCTGCACTTGATATTAGATTCACTTCACTATTAGAAATTTTATACACCTTATCACACATAGTAAGTACACTTGGTCTATGTGTTGTTACTATACAGGTTTTTTTGCTATTTAATTTCATTATATTTTTTAAGACTCTTCTTTCTGTAACTATGTCTAATGCAGAAGTTGCCTCATCTAGCAATAATATTGGCGAATCTCTAAGTATGGCTCTCGCAATAGATAGTCTTTGATTTTGACCTTCAGAGAATCCACCTCCTCGCTCTCCTATTTTGCTATAAATACCATCTGGTAATACTGATATAAAATCATAAGCACAAGCAGCTTTTAATGCTTCTACTATTTCTTCATCTGTAGCATCTAATTTTACTAGTCTCATGTTTTCTGCAACAGTACCTGAGAACATAGTCTTTTCTTGTGGTACATAAGCCATTAGTTTACGAGTACTGGCTGATATATTACATTCTAATCCATTTGCATTTCTAATTATTGCTCGTCCTTTTTGAGGATTAGTAAGTCCTAATATTAATCTCATCATAGTACTTTTACCCTCTCCCGAAGGACCTACTAAAGCTATTATTTCACTTGGATTTGCCTCTATATTAGCATCACTAAACACTACTTTATCAGAATTTAAATATGTAAAATCAACATCTTCTAATTCTACAGATACTCCTACTTGTTCCACATTTTCTTCCATAATATCTACTAAGTTATCATCTTTATATTTTTCTCTAGGCAGTTCTACTACTTCCATAATTCTACCAGCAGCAGTAGTAGCACCAATAGCTGATGGCACTAAGTCTATTAAACTGGAAAATGATCCAGATAATCTACTAGATAATTGCAAAAATAGCACCATAGTACCATATGTTATGTAGCCTGTCCAAAGTCTATATACTCCCCATCCAAAACAAGAATAATATACACAAGTTCCTACTAATGACATAAATGCTGAAGTCCATATGGAAAACTTGTTATAATCTAAACTTACCTTAGTGTATTCACTTTGAACATTTCTCAAACGTTTGGAAAATACTTTAGAAAGATTAAATGCCTTTAGTGATTGTAAATTTTGAAATGATTCCTCATTGAAAGACATCATATTACTTCTTACTACTCTTATTTCTTTATTAAACTTTCTCATTTTTAGCATTAATGATTTTGAAACTATAATAGTAATAGGCGCACTCATAAGAGCTATTACTGCCATAGTTGCATCATAGTATAATACTACTGACAATATACTTATAAATTGAACTACTTGAGTTATTAAATTTGGTACCCATCCAAGTACACTACTTGCTACTGTAGATGAGTCATCTGTTAATCTATTTAATAAGTCTCCACTATGGAAAGTGGACATGCTCTCCCAGTCAGTATTAATAATTTTATCGTATATATCTGCTCTTATTTCATTTCCTACTTTTACGTTTATTTTTGCAGATATTCTACTAGTTATAGCATCTACAACAATAGTCCCTATAGACATTCCTATTATAATGGCTACTGCCATACCTATTCCACCTGAATCATAGCCTGTAACTGCATCTATTAAATTCTTAGATGCCACACTACTAACTAAGCCCATTGCTGTTTCAAGTATACCTAGAACTATATAAAATACAACTCCCCATTTGTACTTTTCTACATACTTATACATCCATTTTGCTTCTATATACATTTCTTTTAGCATACCATCTTTTATTCGTTGAATTATTTTTTTCAAATATGCAATCATAATTTATATTCCCCCCACATATAGATAGCTAATACAATAATATCAACTTTTGTACTATTATTGTATTAGCTATTTATATACCATTTCTACTCCTAAAGTATACTTTATTGTAAAATTTATTCACAATAAAAAGAGTTGATTCCTATTCAGCTTAGAAATCAACTCTTAGTAATTACTTAAAAATACTTTTTTTAGTGTCCTTCAAGAATAAACATCTGATTAAGATATTTGAGCACAATTACATTTTTTCCTATTTGGCCAAATAATTTGACCACTATAAATTTTACATCCTCTACATGTTTTACAATAGTATGAACATCCTTTGATTATACATATTAATGTTCCAACTGATTTGCTATCAGTTTGAGCTGTTATGCTATTAGTTTTAGTTTCTACAGAATTAATATACGGACATTCATTACTTTTAGTTGAAACTAGGTCTAAATTTAAAATTTCTGGTTTTTTCCACTCTTTCATTTGTACCCCTCCATTTAATCTCTTTGTATATAATCAGCTTATTATATATTAATTTTATTGTACAGTATCAATATGTTAGTATCTATTAGACTTTAGTATAATTTGTCACGTACTTCAGTATACTCTTAAAATACTATTTATACAGACTGAAATAATAATAGACAATTACTCAAACAATCTTATAACTCAAGCCAATTTATTAAATCATTTCTTTTTTGAGATATCCCAACAGTAGATGTAGTAAACTTAATCTTATCTTTCATTGAGTAATCCTTATTAAACACACCTCTAGCTAAATGGTGTGTCCATGCAATGGGTGTTAAAATTTTATAATTTTTAGCATAATTGTATATATCAGACATGTTCTCAACCCTAGGAAATAAAAACCTGGCATATCTCTTTAAGGAACTTGTATTTTCCCCATCTTTCTTATCAGAAGTGTATGCAAATTCACTAGCCACACTACTTACAAAGTCTTGCTTACCATGAACACCGCTTTTAAATATATCTTCAATAAATTGATTTAGATAAGACTTGTCCTCTTTTACAACGTCTTCTACATCACTTGGAACAGGCATTTCAAATAATGTATTACATGCTAACATGACTTTTAGAACAAATTTATAAATCCCATATTTTTTACATCTATCCATAAATCTAATCCATTTTATCTCATTTCCTCTTTTATTAACTAATAAAGTAAAGTCTATCAAATGTCTTATTCCAAACCCTCTATAAACCATATGTTTTGCCATGTGTATACATTGGAATATAGCTAAATCTTCTAAACTCATTGTCTTCGCTACTGCACTTCCTATATTTACCTCTTCCACATTATGCCACATATCTTCTTCAAATTTAGTTATTTGCTTAAAGAAATGTTCATCTGCCAAATTCCAATGTAGCTCTATAGGTAAGCATCCTCCTTTTGAATATACAAAATGAGAAGGTGATTGTTCTATTTCTACGTACCCTCTATTTAATATAAGTTCTATTGATTTTTCCAAATCTTCTTCTTTTACCACTATATCTGCATCGCTCATTGTTCTAATCGTTGGACTTGGGTACAAGTCTCTTATGACTAAACCTTTTAATACTAAAACTTCTATATTCTCCTCATTAAAGTTATGTAGTATTTTCTCAACTTCTTTTATATGTTGTTGCTGAGTTACACCAGATATAAACACTTCTTTTTTCCAAAAGTTTAATAAATCTTCTGGTATGCTATTTTTTATTTCACTTGGAATTGCTGAATAGACTAATGCTTCCACTTTGTGCTCTCTTGACAAGTTTATTATCCTCTGCCAATCTATCTCTTGTTTTTTATCAATATTCATTTTTTTTCCATTAATAGTAGTTTTAATATATTTTATAATTTGTTTTTGAACTAAATCCATTTAATCCCCCTCGTGTAAATCCCCTTATATAATACTCTTCAATCATTTATATTATATATTGTAATAATTTAGTATTATATTTTGTATTACACAATAGTATTATTTTAGGTATATATTATTCTATAATTCTACTATTTATTTAAATATATATTCATAGTATTAAAAAATGTAATTATTTGTCATAAACAGTAAACATTTGTCATTTCATTCCATATTATATATAGAATATTACTTTATTCAAATAAAGAATTCTCTTTTCTCATGTACCAAGCTCTTCGTTTGTTGCTTCATTAAGAAGTTGAGAATTAAAAAGGAGATGTGTCATTAAATGTCTACTACTCAGACATACAAATGCATAAGAAGCTATGCAACCATAAAAAGTAAGCCCTCCTTATTTGCCTCTAATTTAGGCACTCTAAAAAAAGGAAGTCTAATAGAGGTAATTAGTATAAATGGTTTCTGGGCATATTTTAAATACAATAATAAAGATGCATATATACTAACTATCTATATAAAAAAAGTACAAACAGTTATAACTGGCAGTATAACTATTCAATATTTAAATACGGATACTAAAGCTGTAATTTTGTCACCTGTAACTAATAGCAACCTTACTCTCAAATCCTACACATATACGGCTCCATCCATTGCAAACTATACAGTAGTAAATCCTAGTACAAAATCTGTAACTTTAACAGCAACAAATCCTAATCAAGAAATCATATTTTACTACAAAGAAAACAAAATCTATGGAACTATCACCATAAAATATGTGGAGCAAGGAACTAATATATCCATAGCTCCATCTGAAATTCACAATAACGTAGAATTAGGAACTTACTCATATAACTCTATAGATATTTTAGGCTATCAGATTTCCGGGTTATCTAGTAAATCAGTTACTCTTACTAAAGATACTTTCAATCAGACTATCATATTTGAATATAGTAAAATACTTGGATCAGTTTCTGTTAAATATCTGGATGTAGATACTAACAAGGAAGTTGCTAGCTCTGATTTATATTCTAATTTAGATATTAAAAATTATACTTATAGCGCTAAGTCCATAGATGGATATACTGCTGTTGACCCTAGTTCAAAAACAGTAACTTTAACATTGTCACAATCGAATCAAGAGGTAGTATTTTACTACAAGAAAAATAAAGTATACGGAAGCATCACTATAAAATATGTAGACAAAACAACTAATGCATCTATAGCTGAATTTAAAGTTTATAAAGACCTGGAGCTAGGGACTTATTCTTATGATGCTATAGACATTTTAGGATATGATATATCTGGAGAATCAAGCAAATCAGTAATTCTTACTACTGATAATCTTAATCAAACTATTATATTTGAATATGTAGTTGAAAATGCTATTGAGCCACTTGATCCTGCCAAACAAAATGAAGTTCCTTATATATCTACTTACTATATAAAACCTATAATAAAACCTGATGAAGAAGTAATCATAGACTACTATATTACTGACTACTATCACAAAGAATACGTAGAAGAAGATTTTAGTGAAATATTTACAGTTACAGTAAGAATCGAAGGAAAGGACGATATTATAGTTAAAAACTTAAAGGCAGGAGATCATTCTATAAGCTTAGGTACTTTCCCTAAACTAGATGGGCAAGAACAAAAATTCTCTATACTATGTACTGACCAATATGGTAGAAACTCTCATGAGTTATTCAACTTCTTCTTAGTTAGAAATGATGTTCCTGTTAAAGAATATATAATGACTACACAAGATTTAACAACTTACAATATTAGTAATACTAATGATACTACTAAATTAGTTTCTACTAGGGAAGGTTTACAAAAACTATTAGATGATAAGCAAGCTCAAGGGTTTAATAGATTAAGATTACTTGCAGGAACTTATAGAATAGATCATCTTGCTCCTATTTATATTCCTACTAAGTTTACTTTAGATATGAATGGGGCTACTTTGAAACTTCATGAATTTACAGGAGATAAAGCATTGATGATGGAATTAAATAATACTTTTGATTCTCATGTTATAAACGGGACAATAGAAGGAGATTATTATAATCATGATTATACTAATTCACCAAATAATTCTGAGTGGGTTCATGGTATTAGTATAGGCGGAGAGGCAAAATATAGTTCTTATGAGAATTTAACTGTAAAAGATATTACAGGGTATGGAACTATAAATGGTATTAAAGAGTCTAGAGATAACAAACTAGGATACACATATTTATATCCTAGAAAAATTGGTAATACTTTTAAACTAGGTGATATAGATAGAGCTACAGGTATAGATATTGTTTCAACTAATAGAACTACTTGTGATTTTAGAGATATATCTGGATATAGTGAAATTGGATATCTATCAGTAAGTGTATATCTTGGATATCAAGGTAACCCTTGTGGTACTTGGAATTTAGTTTGTCACTTCTATGATGGTAATAGAATTTTTATAAAATCAACTGATGCTTATCAATACAGAAGAATTTCTGTTCCATCTACTGCTAAGTTTATGAGAGTTACAATATTAAACGAGGCTTATCCTACTAATTTATCTATTCAACTATTTAGACTACCTACAAACTGCCAATTTGAAAATTTAAGACTAGATAACTGTAGAGCTGTTGGTATGGCTCCTCAAGGTATGAATAATATGTTATTTGAAAGCTGTGAGTTAAGTAAATGTGGTACTGCTGTTACTAAGTGTGCATTAGATGCAGAGGATGGTTGGGATATGATGCAAGATGCCACTTTTAGAAAACTCAACTTCCATGATAATCCTCATAATGATTTCTTAACTTGCGCTGGTCATAATTTTGTTGTCGAAAAAATGGTCAACGGAAAACTTTATATTTGGAGTAGAACTAAAGATTTAGTTATAAGAGATAGTACTTTAAATGACTCTTATTTGGGTTATGATAGTCTTGTTAAGACAGGCTGCTATCGCTTTTATAATAATAAATCCACATCCGTTACATGCAGAGAAAATGCTACTACTTCAGATATTATTTTAAGAGATTCTGAAGTAGCTAGTTTCACAAAAGCAACTGCTTATAATTGTACAATTACTCGCGGTATATTATCAGATGGTATTGTTTACAACTCTCAATTTATAAATCATAATTCTAATATTAATACAAACGTTTATATTTATAATTCAAATTTTACCACATCTGATGGACAAGTGACAAATATAAGGTTGAATCAAACTGGAGGAATTAGAGTTTTTCATAATTGTATTTTTAAAGGAACTACTAAGATTGCGGGTAATGGTTGCAATAGTGGTCTATTTACTAATTGTACCTTTGATGACTTTGATATTACTATTAATCAACCTAATAAACTTGGTGATTTGAAATTTGATAATTGTACTATAACTTATTATGAAAAAAATGTAAGTGGCGTGGATTCTGGTTTTGTAAAACTTATCAATGCAAATGCTAGTTGTGAATTTAATGATTGTAAGATAAACTGTATTCCTGATGATAAAAATACAAGAAAAGCCCTCGTATGGATAAGAGGTTATGTTAATGGCTCTAAGACTATATTTAAAAATTGTGAGATATCAAAATCAATAGGTTACGTAATTGATGGGTATTCTCAAGCATCAACACTTGCAAGCGATACTAATTATGAAGTTATATTAGAAATTTCACCAACTAATATTCAATTAATATCAGATAAATATAAAAACTATACTTATTATATAGTTACTATAATTAACTAAGTTTAAAATTAGGCTATGATAATTTTTAATCATAGCCTAGTATAGAAATAATTAAACCACTCCATCTTAGTTCTAATTCTTTAATATACTTAAATCCATAATAACCTATAGCAAAAAATCCAAGTCCTATAAAACTTTTTAATATCACAATATATTTTAAATAACTTTTAGCTACTTATATTGATATTGTAAATAAAAATACTATAAATAAGACAATCAATTTATTACTTTTAAATATTTTATTTATTATTACAAAGATTAATTCGATTATGAACAGTGCTAGTAAAAAACATAATGCAACTAATCCATTTAATCTAATTACTGTATTTATATCATTTACTAATGAATCTACCGTGAAACTAGACAGTACATAGTTAATAAAAATAAAAACAATATTAAAAATAATATAAGGTCTTAGTAAAACTTTAATTCTAGATTTAAATAAATTTCTAATAGACTTATTAAGTCCTTCACTGTAATAAAATAAACACCCTGATATAATAAAAAATAGTGGCATATGAAAGGAATGTAACCGTATTCTTATGTCATTAACAGGATATGCATGACCTAAAATTACTAATAATATACTAAACCCTTTTGTCATATCTATGTATTGTAATCTATTATCTTTATTTTTCATCAACTAAATTTTCTACCCTCTTATAGTTATCTAGCATCTTTAAGTCTATCCTTCTTATAATTTAATTATATATAAAGTTTATTAAATATAACAACTAGATACAAGCAAAACTCACCATACAAATATTTATATTAGATTTCTATATATACTTTTTCTCTATTACTAATTGACTTACATACTACATTCTTAGTTATATATCTATTTAATACTATTGCTATTAAAATAGATATTATCAGTGCAGGAATAGATATAATTATATTTTTTATTAACCAATGATATGTTAAATCCTTAAATACACGTCTAAATATAATTAATATTAATTCATGTACCATATAAAATTCAAAACTAAATACAGCTATTTTTTGTAGTATATCATTGGATAATATTTTAGATATTTTACCTTTCTCACATGCCATTATATATATTCCTAATGCAAATATAGGTGAATAATAACTTAATGCATATTCAAATTCAAAATTACTAAACAAGGTAATTAAATACATTATGCCAAATATACCTACAATTATAAATTCATATACATTATATTTTTTATAGTCTTTTTCACATTTATTACCCCCATAAATTTCTTAGCTAATAGCATACCTATTATAAAGTCAAATATTCTGAAAAATGTACTAGTGTATAGGTTTAACTCATAATTTTTACTGTTATTAATAAAAACTATTATATTTTGTAACATTAATATTAATAATATAAAGTATAATGATTTTGTGCTCTTTATATTTTTTATTGATATTATAAGCGGAACTGCCACTATATATAATAAAAACAATGTAGATAAAAACCATGATAATCCATTGAATGGAAATGTTTGATTTTGTAATAACTTTGCAATAGAGAAAGATTCCAAAATGCTTTACTAATGAGTTCTATTATTTCAAATTTGCATATCCATTCCCATCTTATAATTACACTCATAACATATGTAATTAAATGTATTGGATACATCCTTTTCATCCGATTTATTACCCATACTATATCGTCATTTATACTCATTGATTTAATCCGATTACTGTAAGAATAGTATAAAACAAATCCTGATAACATAAAGAAAAATGTTATTGGAAATGTTCCTTTTAATAACAAACCCGAGTGGAATAAAAATATAGATATCATTCCTAATGCTCTAAAACCTTGTAGTGATCTTATCATATCTCCCCATCCTATACTTTAACTAATTTATAGCTAGTTTATTTTTCATCTTAGCAGCCATCGGTTTTATTATGTTTAGTAAGTACTTAAATTCTTCAGTTCTAAAGAAAATCACTATATAGCATAAATTTATAACCCCTACGCAAATTAGACCTTTTATAACTAAAGATAAAAACAAATTACTAACTACAACCAAATTACATATACTCGTAGTCAACACCCCAACTAATACAGTTAATACTACATAATATAAATATTTTCTAAAGTACTCCCACACACTTACCTCAAACCCATATTTAAATAATATTCTTGGTTGATTCCAAAATGGAACTATTAAAGTACTTATGGTAGTACCTATAAATACTCCTATCATACCAAACCTTTTCATCAGTATTATAGATATCATCAAATTTAGTATTCCTTCAATAACAGGAGCATACTTATCTTGAACAAATAATCCTGCATTACTTTTAAACGTTATAACTGTTGACCTCATTCCGCTAATATATAGATTTAATAATATAACCAAAAAAGTCCCCTTGCCTAAAAGTAATCCATCTTTTAACCACCATGTTATAAATGGTTCTAGCAAATTATATAGAAAAATAATACATAAAGAATATATCCAAAAATTCACTAAATAAGCAACTTGAAATACTGAGTATGTTTTTGTATTATTCTCCGTCGCTATTAAGTTCCCTACTCCAGCACTTATACCTCCCAGTATTGGTGATATTAAAGCCGTCAACTGACCTGTTATCATAGTATAGTTAGAATATAGACCAACTATAGTTATATTAATATAAGAAAGTAATATATTATCTGTTCCAGCAACACAATATCCACCTATATTATGTAAAAACATAGCCTTTACATTGGTTACTATATTATCTTTCACATCATTATCCAAACTATATTTTTGCTTTGTTTTTATATATGGATATCTCTTATTTACAATACTTCCATTAAATAATACTTGTACTAAATAAATTCCTAACTCTACTAATAAATAAATAATATAGTTTGATGTCATATACAATATAATTATCTTAGCAATAGTTGTTATCACTTGAAATACAAGATTTGCCGTTGATAGTACATATCCTTTTTGATCTGCATTTATTAACGCCCACTTATATGCTGTAATATATGAAACCATATTTTTTGCTACAAATATAAAGTATACTAATGTAAGATTTGATATGCTATCTACTCCCTTTGCAAATCTTCCAATCATAGGATATATTATGATACTTAAAATAAATATTATTAATGCTAAAATTCCATAAACTTTTTTATATAATTGTACCAAAGATATTATCTTTGGTTGATCATTTTCTGCTAGTGGCTTATACAGATTATATGTAATACTAATGCCTATACCACCTTCTATTAGTACCATCATAGATAATACATTTGTTAATAATCCATTTACTCCTAAATATGCTGTTCCTAAGCTATCAATAAATACTTTTCTAGATAAAAAACCCAAGAGTATTATCACCACTTGAGAAAATATACTAATTGATATATTTTTAATTGCATTCTCAGTTCTCATATTTACCTCTCTTTTTAATAGCTCGTTATACATTACATATAATTTCACTAACATATTTCTTATCATTTAAATCTTCAACTATATCTCCACCATCAATCTCTCCTATATATTTATGTTTTACTGGTTTTTTTTCTATAGATCCATTCAAAAACCACTCATACTCAATATCTATATGACCTATATCTAATGCATGGTATCCTAATTTATTTAAATCATAAGCTAATACTGTAGCTGTTGGTCCAAGTGCTATCAGTATAATTTTATTTCTTCCTTTTTCTATCGCTAATTTTAATATGTCATCATATTTATCATAAGCATTTATTGATGGACAAATTATTCTTTCTATTGTTTTAGAGTCTTCAAACAAATCATTGCCTATGCCTAATCTACTTTTTTCTCCCTCTATAATTAAAACTTCTTTGTTTTTCCATATTGATTTAACTTTCTTAAAACGTTCTTTTACCAAGTATTTATCCTTAATATCTATATATAATCTAGTAACTTGAGTATTATAATATATTTTTTTCATATCTATTATTTTATATATTTTGTGTCTATTTAAGTTTAAGTACTTAATCCAATATAGCTTAGAAGTATCTGTATATTCATCTAGGCCTTCAAATATATTTGGTAAACAAACAATGTGATTTTCTTTATTACTATGTAATATTTCTCTTAATCTTTTGGCTAGTTCTTCATTATATGATTGAAACTTTAAATTTTCTCCTTTAATAAGCGAGAGTTCTCCATCTCCATAACGACTCATAGATATTTCTTCATTAATAATTTTTTCTAATGTCTCATCAGTACCTTTTACCAGAGGATATCTTTTTGACACTATATTTTTATTATAAAATCCAATAAACATATTTTTAATAACCAGTAACTTATAATATATTTTTAATAGTACCTTTTTCATTTTATTTTCCCACCTATCCAACTTTATTTATAACTATCTTATACATAATCGGATGTATTCTATGTAGTGTTAGTAATATTTTAACCGTATATGGATATTCTTTTATTCTTATAGCCCTTTTATAATATTTTTTTAATATATTACTCACTTCATAATATTTTTCCTTATGGGAATTAAATTGATTATTTTGTGAAATAAGATTTAATGCTGACATACAACTATTAACTAACTTTAACGAAACTAAATCTAATAATTTAGGATATTTCATCTCCATAAACTTATACATTTTATCGTATACTATTATACCATCTATAGATATATTTTTTATTGCTCTATCCATGGTACTATCATCTCTTTTTATATAATTATACTTTGCTTCTCCTACGCACCCTACAGCCTTTGCTTTATCAATTACTTTATATGTAAAATCTGTATCTTCATACATTATACCTTGTGAAAATCTGACTCCTTTAACCAAATCTCTTTTTATTAATTTTGTCCATACTACCTCATCATATAATTTACCTTCCAACATAGTTTTCATAGCTTCTTCTTTAGTATGTATAGTTAAAGGATGACCTCCATTTACTTGTTTTCTATTTTTAAAATGAATAACACTTGAACAATTTGCTATTTCACAATTATGATTATTACAAATATTATATAGTATCTCATACATATCTGGCTCTATCCAATCATCACTATCTACAAATCCTATATAGTAACCTCTTGCAATATCAATTCCTTTATTTCGTGCAGATGCTTGTCCCCCATTGTCTTTATGAATTACAACTATTCTATCGTCTTTCCTAGCATACTCCTCACATATATCACCACACCTGTCCGGTGATCCATCATTAACTAATATCAATTCAAAATCTTTGAACGTTTGTGCCAATATAGAATCTATACATTTATATATATATTTTTCAACCTTATATACAGGCACAATAATACTTATTTTAGGATTCATAACTTTTATTTCTCTCCACTTTTTCATAATTTTCATAAATATTTGTAGCATATTTCATCAATGATATAATTATTTTTTCTTTTGTATTAAAATACTTATTATTTAAAATACTGTAAATTTTTATTGTCTTCTTAAAATCTTTAATCAGTTTATTTTTTTCAAAATTTTGTTCTTTCAATAATTCTAATTGTCGATAACTATTTAGCAATGCCTCTATATAATATACTTCTGATTTATTTATTAAATATTTATCTCCTAATTTGTAGAAAAACTTCACTCTTTCTGATAACGCATACACTGAATCTAATTCTTTTATATTACAACTAGAATTCATAATACTACCTTCTCTTTGTCTATAGTTATATAACTTATTATTCAAATAAATTACCTTTTTTGATTTATATATAAGTTCATTTATTATAAATGCATCTTCATATATTCTATTCATTTCAAACTTTAGGTTATCAAATAATGTCTTCTTAAATAATTTATTCCATACAACTATAAACTGTGTACTTTTATTTGAGTAAATTTTCTTTAATGCCTCAATCTTTGATAACGTTTCACATATATGCTCATTTGATTCCTCTATTATATTTAGGCTATTATCCGAATATACTTTTTTATAGTCACAAACACACATATCTCCATTTTTAATTTTAATATTATCAAATAATATCTTGTACATATTTAAGTCTATCCAATCATCACTATCAACAAATCCTATATAATCACCTCTTGCAATATCTAAGCCTACATTTCTTGCACTTGATATTCCTCCATTATCTTTATGAATTACTACTATTCTATCATCTCTCTTAGCATATTCATCACATATATTACCACATCGATCTGGCGATCCATCATCAACTAATATTAATTCAAAATCTTTAAACGTTTGCTCTAATATAGAATCTATACATTTATTTAAATATGTTTCCACCTTATATACAGGTACAATAATACTTATTTTAGGATTCATACTACACTCCCCCACCTTTTATCCTATATAATCAAATAATTTATTAATTTCTTTAACTGTATCTAATTCATCACTTAACAAGTTATTTACAAATATCTCGCTCTTATGTTTATCTTCAATTAAGATTTTTATATTTTCATATAAACTATCTTCACTACAATCACTAATCAAACCATTGTATCCATTTTCTATTTGTTCATATGCTCCTATAAAATTAGTTGTCACTATAGGTTTATTTAAACATTTAGCTTCTGCCAATGTTAAACAATAACCTTCATGTCTAGATGTCTGAACATATATATCTGCATCCTCAATATACGGATATGGATTGGTCTTAGCTCCCATTAAAATAAATTGCTCCTCCAAATTATAGGTTTTAATTAATTTTTCATAATCTAATCTACTATTTCCATCACCTACACAATACCACCTAACATCAAATCTTTCTTGCCTTAATTTTTTCAATGTTTCTATAGCTAAGTCTTGTCCTTTTTCTACTGATAATCTTCCAACTGTAACTATCTTAGTACCATTATAATTATCATCTAATTTAATATTATCTTTAGCCATTTCTTTAATTAAATTTTTAGATATGATATTTAGAAATACATCTGTTTTTTCTTTAATCCCCGGTATTACATCAATTAATTTATTCTTCCCTTGATTTGAAACTACAAATATCTTATCGTATTTTTCATATAATTTTTTATACAGTTTCTTATTAAAACTATGCTTAGAAACATCAAAATGCACCCAAGATATTTTCTTATCAGCCTTTACTTTATTAGCTATGTAGTAATCAATTATATCTGTAGGTCCCTGATAAGATATTGCGACATCATATTTAGTTCCATTTTGTAAAACATTTTTCATTGCATTTTCATAATATATATATCTATTATCAAAATACTTATCTATTAAATAGCAAACTATAAATTTCACTATATTTAAATATTGTTTTTTTCTAAGGAATGATTCTACTATCTTATATGGTGAGTCCATAGTAATTGATTTAACCGTTTCAAACCATTGTGCTTCTTCAATCTTAATATAAGATGGTACATATTCTAAAAATCCTCCACTTTTATCCAATAATAAAAGAGTTATTTCATACCTGTCCTTCGGTATACATGATAATAATGAAAGAAGTGATTTTTCTACTCCACCTATATTCATACTAGTTATCATAAATAATATTTTTTTCATTGTTCACCACCATATCTCTTTCATCTACTTCTATTATTCTATATAGCTTATTTATTTCTTCTGATAAATCCACTTTAGATTTTTTCAACTTTAATTTGATTTCATTACTTAATTCTAAGTTTTCTAGTACTAGTTTAATATTTTTATATATACTATCTTCGCTAATATCCGCTACTAACCCACATCCAGTTTCTATAAGTTGCTCATTCACGCCCGTAAAATTTGTTGCTACTATTGGATTATTAAAGCATCTAGCTTCTGCTAAAGTTATACAGTATCCTTCGTGTAGTGATGGTTGAACATATATATCACAATTTTTCATATATGGATATGGATTTGACTTTGTTCCCAGTAAAATATAATCATTCTCTAACTTATATTTTTTTATTAATTTTTGACACTTTTCTCTTAGTCCTCCATCACCTATACAATACCATCTTACTTTGTAACCGTCTGATTTAAGTCTAGCCAATACAGGTATAGTTATATCTTGACCCTTTTCCCATGCTAATCGTCCAACAGTTAATATTCTACTCCCATTAAAATCATCTTCAAACCCACTACCATCATGTGACATTTTATCTATTATATTCTTTGATATTATATTATAAAAAATTTCTGTTTTATTTTTTATACATGGTACTAGTTCATCTAGTTTTTCTTTCCCTTCTTTTGATACTACAAATACTTTATCAAATTTTTGATACCACTTAGTTGCAAATTTCCTATTAAATCCACACTTAGTAACATCAAAATGAACCCATTGAACTTTTTTCTTAGCCTTTACTTTATTTATAATAAAATAACTAATAAAATCCATTGGACCTGCATATGCTACTGCCATATCATATTCTGTATCTAGGATAGGTGAGTCTTCTAATAAAAATTTATATAATGAAGACATCTCGTTATTTTTTTTGTACTCTATATATTGTTTAATCATATTTGTAGACTTTGAGACTTGTCCTTTTAATAAAAATTTTAAAGCTGATCTATGCAATGGATATTCCATTATTATTTTCATTTTTTCATAATCATCTACATATCTAACTTCAACCCAATTCGGTATATTTTCTAAAAAATCACCATTTTCTTCTAACATCAACAATGTAACATCATATTTTTCACTATTTATCTCTTCTAGCATGTTCAGTAATGCTTTTTCTGTTCCACCTATATTCATATCTATAAGCATAAATAATATTTTTTTCTTCATAATTCTACTCTCTCAAATTTATTGTTTTATCAGACTATAAAATTTATCAATTTCTTCTACATTCCCTTTTTTCTCTGATTTTAAATAATCACTTATTGAATTCCTTAGCTCTATATCAGTAATTATTTTTTCAATCCCCTTAGATACAGCTATACTATTAATATCTACAACTATACCATTTTTACCATCTATCATCTGATTATAAACAGCATCAAACCTCGTTGTAACTACTGGTTTATTAAGCATTCTAGCCTCTGCTATAGCAAGTCCAAATCCTTCAAACTGAGATGTCTGAACATATATATCACAATCTTTTATATATGGATATGGATTTGCCTTTACTCCTAATAAAACAAATTCTTCTACTAAGTCATTTACTTCAATACTTTTTTTAATTTCTTCTTTCAGGCTTCCTTCACCTAACACATACCATCTAAACTTAATTCCCTTATCTTTAAGTATTTTGCATGCCTGTACTGCTATATCATATCTTTTACCTTTAGCTAATCTACCTATGGTTAATATTCTTAAGCCTTCAAACGAATCTGTATATCCATCACTTAATAACGACATATTATATATTAATTGATAGTTATTTATATCATATATAACTTCCACCTTATTTTTATAATCAGGAAATGTACTTATAAATATATCCTTTGCTGAATTAGAAACTGCCACAATTTTTTTGTACTTATCATAAAACCTTTTTTGAAATATTTTATCTTCTTCTAACAAATAATAACTTGTATTAACCCAAGTAAATTTATTCTCTGCATTTACTTTTTCTGCAACATAAAATGTAGATATACCTTGAGCATAACTTATTGCTATGTTATATTTTTTTGAATTATTTTTAATAGATTTTGAAACATTTTGCCAATAAATTCGAGCTATCTGAGAATGTGTATATTTTCCTTTACGTATTCTAATTGAATAGTGAATTCTAGATGATAAAGGTTTAAAATCCAAATTTTTAATAGAGTGAATTATACCTTTTTTTAGTGACATTTCAGTAAACTTAGTATATTTTAGCGGTTCTAATAAATTAACTTCTTTTGGTATTAGACTTTCTAATATACCACCATAACCAAATAATTGAAGGTCTACATTATACTGTGAATAATCTATTAAAGACAACAATGATATTAAACTTTTTTCTGCGCCAGCACAATGTAATGAATCAATTACGAATAATATATCTTTTTTCATCAAACTATCACCCCCTACATTAATTTTTCAAATTCATCTAGTTTTTTAAACTGATTTTTTGCCTCTTTTGAAATTTCACATAAATCAGCTTTATTATTAAGCGCATTTTCTATGATATCATTGTCATACAAGCTATCCAAATTCTCCATATGAACTAGTATCTGATTTAAATTTATATCTTTTAGCATATTCGTAGTCTTATCACTGTATATAACCGGAAGTATACCAACTTGGCATAATAAACCAATTATATTAGCATGAAACCTAGCTGCTACAAATAATTTTAATTTTGATATTAAATTTATAGCTTCATCTAGATTGCCTTTATATTCATATATATTTACTTTATTTAAAGTTTCTTTCGATAATTTTCTTTTTATATTATTAATTGCTCTTAAATCGCCTTCACTTTCACAAAATGACATCAATAAGCAATCATATCCTTTAGATACTACTAATTCAATGGATTTAACTATACTCTCAATATATTTTTCATTGTATTGATACAATCCCTTCTTATGTGTAACATCTATGATTGAATACCCAACCACATCTTTTTTATTATTTTTTTTATATTTTTTCACATCCATTTGAAATACAATATCTGGTGCATATCTTACATTTTTTAAATCTTTAAATAAATTATAGGAATATAAATCTCTAAAACAGACATCCTTACATAATTTATAAAAATCTCTATACTCATAAAAAAATTCATCTGTTTTATACGGACCAAAGTTTGATCCCATTATGAATACTGGTTTATTCATCTTTATAAATTCTGTTACCATTTTCATCCTATCTTTATATAGCGATTGATGATAATCTTCTTCTCTAAATATAGAGCCTCCTACAAATATTAATGCATCATATTCTTTTGATAAAGATTCGTAGTCAGTTAGATAATCTTTTAATCCAAGCTTTTGAAATATTTTATTAAAAACAGTATATTTTCTTCTTGTAATATTTTTATATTTAGAAATAAATTTATCATAATTCCTTCCTACATAATTTACAGTTATCTCACTGTTAGGATATCTTTCTGACAATATATGTAAAAACAAGTCATCACCTAAATTAAAAGACAAGTATATATCCACAAATATTTTTTTCATATCTACTTCTCCATAACTAATTTTTTATCTACTTTTATGTTGTTTTTGAAGCACCTCAATATATTTAAAAAATAACTATACATTATAGCAGCTAATATACAGTTATTTTTTAAAAAGCAGATACAGGGCTTATTTAATTTACTATTTGTTTTAAAACTACTTTTATATTGTTTTATATAATCCAAAGATATAACTTGTTTTATACTCTTTTCCACATTTATAATTCCTTTTTCTTTAATTTTTATAGACTCTGAATCTATTATATTTAAAATTGTACTTTGTAACCTTTCACTTATAATCTTATTTATCTGGTTCTTATCAAATTTATTAAATAATAATATTTCATCAATATGTTTACATACATCTATATAATTATTTATATAGTCTTTTGTCACATTTGCACTGATACTATATTCATTTAATCTATTATAGTTATATAAGTAATTATTTATAAATCCGAAATCATTGCAATAACTACAATATTTCAATACAAATATTAAATCTTCACTCATAAATATATTTTTGTCCATTGCGATATTATATTTATTTATAATTTCCTTTCTAAAAATCTTGCTCCACAATACACCACCAGTTCCTTTAAGAACCTTCATCATAAATCCTTGCCTATCTAATAGTTTATTATCATCTGGAAAATCAGTATAATCTATAGTTCCATATATTGAGATATCTTTATAACCACAACATACAACATCATATTCTTTTTCTTCTATTTTATTTACCATAAGTTCAACATAGTTTTCATTTATACTATCATCGGAATCTACAAACATTAAATATTTACCACTTGATACTCTTATTCCATTATTTCTGGCTTGAGAAGGACCACTGTTCTCTTGCTTTATATATTTAATACGACTATCTAGTTTTTCTAGCTTAGTTATTATTTCATCACTGCTATCTTTAGATCCATCATTAATTATAATTATTTCTATATTTTTATAACTCTGATTAAGTATGCTCTGTATACATTTTTCTATATACTTTTCACTATTATAAACCGGTACTATCATACTTACTTTCTTCATTGTCATATCCTCCACACATTATGGTATACAACTTATCTAGTTCTATATAATTGCTATAATCAGTTTTTTGACAATAACTCGACATGCTTTTTCTCAAATCAGAATTTAAGTTTAGGTATTCTATTCCATCTGCAATTCCCTCAATTGATAAATCAGTTATATATCCATCTACCATATCTTTCACCTGAGAATATGCAGTTGTATAATTTGTTAACATAACTGGCTTACCTAATATCTGAGCTTCTGTAACAGTTACTGCCTTTCCTTCATACCTTGAAGGTTGTGCATAAATATCACAATTTTTCATATACGGATATGGATTAGTCTTTTTACCTAATAAAATAAAACTATCTTCTAGGTTATTTTCCTTTATTAAATTTCTATACAGCTCTTCATCTCCACCATAACCAATAATATACCACTTGATATTTGTATAACCTCTATCATGTAATATCCTAAGAGCTTTTATGGCATTATCAAATCCTTTAGCTTCAGAATATCTACCTACAGATATCACCTTAAATACATCTTCTTCTACTACTAAATCATCTATTTTCTCTTCTGCCAACTTTCTTACAAAATGAGGTGATGTAATATTTTCTATTACTGTTACCTTTTCTCTAAGTGATGGATACTTATTTAAAAAAGCATTCTTACAATCCTCAGATACTGCTGCTATGTAATCAAATTTATCCCACATACTAAGATCTATATCTACATCCGTATCTAGCTTAGAAAAATCTGTATGTATCCATGCTATCTTAGTATCTGCATTCACCTTGTCTGCAACAAAGTAATGTGGCCACAAATAGCTTATAGCTATATCATAGTATTTCTCCTTTTGTGGTAAAAATCTAAGGCAATATTTCCACATATACTGCATTTGAATATATCCATAGTCTTCTAAATTATTCTTGTATCCTTCTTTCTTTGCTTTAGATCTAGCTAGAAGTCTTGATATAGCAATATCAATATTTCCACTTTTTATAGTTTCAGCTATGGATAATCTAAATGTTTTATATTTTTTATCTTCCTTCAATAATTTTGGTTTCTTAGGAAGCAAATTAAACAAATCACCACTATGACTATATAGCATTAAATCTACATCATAATTATCATAGTCAAAGTTATCTAACATACTTATTAAACTGCGTTCTACTCCACCAATTTCCATATCAAAAGAAGAAATTAGTACTTTCTTCATAAAATTACACTCCATTTTTCTTTTTTTATACATATTTATACTACTTATTTTAGTTATTTTGTGTAATTATAACTATCGCTCAATTTAGTATATTTTCTTATACTATAGTATACCTTTTCAATAAAAAAGTGCCTCTACTAGACTGTCTATATCTAATACTGCACTTTAAGATTGAATTATAACTAACTGACTTTGTATATTTCCTTATCATCTATATTGTAAAGTTTCATCAATTTATAAATACATTTATCAGTTGAGTATTCCTTTTCTTCAAAAGATTTTTTTATCTTATTAATATTTCTTTCTTTAATTCCTTTGACTTTTAATATTTCTTGTGACCATTTTTTCACTCCATCTGATAAGTTTAATTGATTTACTAATCCTAAGTCTAAATCAGCCTCTGCTTGTATTGCTTCTGATACTATACAAGGTAATCCTGTCGCTTGAGCTTCCAGTAAAACTAACCCCAATCCCTCAAATATAGATGGAAAAACAAATACGTCCATACTATGTAACATTACATTTATATCTTCTCTTATTCCCACAAATCTCACACTACCATAAATGTTATATTCTTTAGCTAAAGTTTCTAACTCTATTCTCAATCCACCATCACCTACAAGAAGTAATTTTATATCTATATTATGTTCTTTCATATATTTAGTAATTTCTAATAGAAATTTATGATTTTTGGACTCTTTAAAAGTTCCAATATGACCAATTACTATGCTATCTTTTAAATTTTGTTTTTCTTTAAATATCTCTACCTCTTGTTTTGGTTCTTTTAACAAATCCTCGTAATTTATTAAATTCGGAAAGTAATTATGTTTATTTTTTTTAATTTCTTTATCTCCAAATAAATATTTTCCTGCTTCTTTGCTACAAGCTAAGGTATTTGTTGAGTTGTTATTAATTAAATACCTCATGGATTTTATATATATCTTTCTTAATAAGCTACTACTATCATCTTTAGTTGTATGAGCATGAACTATTCTTACTTTAACTCCACATTTTTTCGCTGCTAACATTGCTATTCCACTATTGAACAGAGTATGAGCATGAACTACTGCATAAGGTCCATTATCATTTATCACTTCAATTAATTCTTTTACTGAGTTAGATTTAGAAATCTTAATCACTTTTCCACCTAACAACTTTATTTCTTCATCATAATGAGCTTCTGCCTGGCTAAATGATACAAAATCAAACTGTATTTTATCTCTATCTATATTCCTATAGAGGTTCATCAACATAGTTTCTGTTCCACCTCTATTCATAGCTCCAACAATATGTAGTACTTTTTTTTGCTGTTTCATACTATATCTCCTCTATATTCCCAAAATCACACTTGTATAATTTGCACCTATTGACAAAACATACTCTGCATACATAAATCCAGAATACCCCAGTAAAAATGCATAATATATTAGACGTCTCTGCTCTTTTATATCTATACTTTTTATTATGTAAGGAAGTAGAACAAGTGTATAAGGGATAAAGTAATATGTCATTCTTGCAAATATCCAGTTGTATAATGACAATGCCATAATAAGCATATTTACAATTGCTAAATTAACAAATATATCGCATTGTGGAAATATCTCTCTTAATCTTTTTCTTTGAAGATATGCCATTACTACAGGTACCATCGCTATAACTGTTCTGATTATATTAGAACCACCTTCATCAAACTGAGAATACTCTCCAAACTTTGTTCCATCTAATAATTGAAACATTAGGTTCATTATTGCACCGCCAAATAAAGTTACTATTAGCATAATACCTATAGTTTTTACAAAGTTTTTTGACCAACTCTCACTATTTACTATGAAGTATACTGGTATCATTACCAATGCTGAGTTATGTATAGTACTCATAATTAAAGTTAATATCAAATAAGGTGTAAATTTTCTTTCTATTAAAAATCTAGTCCCCAACAACATAATAGAAGCTGCCATTGCCTGTCTAATACCATTCATAGTTGTAAGAAAGTATCCTGATGCTATATACATAAATAACTCCAACTCAAAATAACTAGAATATTTTCTTAAAAACCAGATATTTATCCCTTGTGTAATAACAGAAGTAACAATTAACATAAATTGTGGATCTACTGATATATTAGTTAGCATAGTCAGAAAAAATATAAAGCCTTTTTCATATCCATCTTCTCCCACTGTCCCTTTAGCTATTAATCCGTATGTATGCTTATACATACCTGTATCTCCTATATCATCTCTAAATGCTGAAACTGTTATAAATATCATCATTATCAATATAAAAAATATAAATATTGGTTTTTGATTTTGCTTTTTAGTGAATCTAGAAGCTACACCTAATATATATGTAGATACCAATGTTCCATAAAATACTCCCACAACTATTCCTCCAAATTAATTATTAGCTGTATTTTCCATAACATATCTGTATAAAATGTATCCTATTGGCACAGATAGTATTGTTAATAGCTTACAAGGACTTTCCTTTATAAATTCTTTGTTCTTACTAATAAAACTACTCGATACATAATGAATATTCTCTTTTATCTTAAAAAATAAAGTACTATTTTTGTTTTTCATATTTTCTATTCTATAAAAGGCAAACCCCCTAGGATTTCTTCTATATTGTCTTAACATATTTCTAGAAGAACCATCATCCATATATTCAACTATACAAAGTACTTCATTTAAAGTTTTTAACTTATATTTTTCATCTAACTTATAATACTTATACGCCAAACCTACGTACTTTTCTCCTTCAAACAAAGGATAATGATATTCTTTAGTTAACTCCGTTCTGTATACTAGCTTTTTATCCCCTGATATTTTATGTTTATTATTAACTTCAAATAAAGTAGTCTCCTTCATTTCTTCCGGAAATATTTCTCCTATTACATTTCCAGCTTCATATGAATCTAAAGCTATTATCCCAGCTAAGTCATCTCTTTTATTTTCATTCCAAAAGTTTATAATTTTTTCAACAGCATCGTCTGGCATATAATCGTCCGAATCTATACACACATTTAACTCTGTATCTATAATTTCATAAGCAGTATTATGTGCTCCATGCATTCCTTGGTTCTCTTGATATTTATATCTAATTTCTATTTTGTTTTCTTTTATCCATTGATTAACTAATTCTCTAGTGTCGTCACTAGAACCATCATCAATAATTAACCAAACAAAATCCTTGCAACTTTGTCTAACTAAGCTGTTATAACATTTCCCTAATGTATATGCTCTATTAAAAGATGGTGTAAAAATTGTTAAAGATTTCGTCAAATATTACACCTCCCCATTTACAAGATTATATATTCGCTCTAACTTATAACAATATGTATCTATTTCATAATCTCTATTAATTATATTCAAAGAGTTGTGTCCAAATATTTTCATCTTCTCTTCATCATCTTTAAGCTCGTCTAATTTATTGATGAAATTATCATATGCTCCTGGTTCTATCAAGTATCCATTATTTCTAATAATTTCATCTATACTTCCTACATTCATAGATACTATAGGCTTCTTAAAGCTCATAGCTTCTAATAATACCATAGGCAAACCTTCATAAAGAGATGGTAAAAAGAAAATATCCATTAGAGGATAAAAATTGTATATGTTATCTTGATGTCCTGTAAAAATAAATATCTCTTCCATATTTAATATTTTAACTAATTCTTTAGCTTCATTATCTTGGTCTCCACTTCCCACCATAAGAAAAATACAATCAACAAATTTATCTTTATATCTACCCACATTCTCTATGAAAGGTATGATTCCTTTTTGTTCTGAAATTCTTCCTACAAAACCTAGGACTTTTTTATCTTTTGGAATACCATACTGTTTATATATTTCATCTTTATTTACTTTACTTTTTTTTGTAATTTCTTTTACTTCTATAGCATTTGATAGTACTGAAGTATTTTTAGAAGTTATATAGTTAGTATATTTAGCATAGAAATCATAGACTAACTTTCCACATGCAATATTATAGTCATATCTTTTTCTAAATATTGAATCTATAATTTTATTTTTATTATTGCTTTTTAACCAAGGGTAACAATTATGTATATGTGAAACTAATTTTATATCTAATCTATATATCAACTTAGATATATAACTAACTATAGAAGCAGTATTGTCATGGGCATGAATAATATCAATATGATTTTCTTTAGCTATTTTGCTTACTTCCTTAGCACTTTTAAATATACTATTATTAAAGTCTACTGCATAAGTTCTTATACCTTTATCTTCAAATATATCTTTTAAATTACCTCCACCACATATAACTACTGGCTTATAATTTTGTAAGTTTTCACATATTATAAGTGCTAATTTTTCAGCACCACTTAATTTATCCATTGGAAGTACATGCAAACATTTCTTCATCACCATACACCTCCAATAACTCTCCTACCACATTTTCCACAGAATACTTCTTCACCCTATCAAAAGCACACTCACTCATCTCACCAAGCAACTCTTCATCACTCATCAAGGTGTTCAGTGCATAATAAGTCTGCATATAATCTCCAAACTCTACTAAATATCCATTTTTCCCTTCATCAATCAAATCTCTAATCCCACGAATATTAGTACCAATCACAGGTTTACCAAATGCCATCAACTCCATAATATTCCTTGGTAATCCTTCTCTATAAGACATAAGTAGTCCCACATCAGCACAACTTATAATCTCATTTATATCTGTTCTAAACCCAAGCATCTGAATTACTTCACTTAAGTTTCGTCTTTCTATTTCTTCTTCTATAAAATTAAGTAAAGGACCATCTCCTGCACATAGTACTTTTACACTTTTTTCTTGTTTAACTAACTGTTCAACAGCATTAATCATTTGTTCATGATTTTTATTTTTATTTACTTCTGCAATCATAACTATTACAAAATCATCTTGTCTTAAACCAAATTTTTCTCTGCATTTTTGCTTATCATATAAACTTTGATTATAATAGCCTAAATCTAATCCAACACCATTTGTATTGTGTACTTCTTTTATACCAATATGTTGGGCTTTTTTATAATCTTCTGAATTAATAGTTATTGCCACATCCGTAAATCTAGACATCAATCTTTCTATAGGATAATAAATTACCCAGTTAATCCATGATGCTCCTTCGAAGAAGTGAAAACCATGAACTGTATAGATTGTTTTTAACTTAGGAAATTTTATTTTTAGAAGTCGTCCATAAACTGATGCCACTGGTGTATGAACATGAACTATATCATAGTTATTTTTTTCTTGAATTTTTCTTAACTCCCTAAAAGCTTTTATATTTTTAGGGTGAAGTGGATTTCTACTAAAGGGTATATCAAAAATGTTACTCCCTTTAGACAGAATCCTTTCATCTACTTTTAAATCAATTGCACATGCACAATCTACTTTATATCCCTCATCTATTAATTTTTCTATATGAGGAATAAGAAATGCATTTATTGTTCTACTTACCGTAGTCACATATAGAATCTTTTTCATTTTTTACTCCCCAATATATCTTGAAGGAACGCCTACAGCAGTTCTATTTTCTTCCACATCTCTAATAACTACTGACCCTGCTCCTACATAACTATTTTTTCCTATTTCTAATCCTTGGATAATAGTAGATCCACTACCCAAAGTAGCTCCTTGTCTTATACGTTCTGCTCCTGATACATTTACGTTCCACAGTAGCGTTACGTAATCTTCTATTATAGTGTCGTGACCTATGCCACATTTTGGGCTAACTATTACATGATTACCTATTGTAATATCTACTGTCATAATAACTCCTGGATAAATAATACTTCCCTCACCAATTTGTATACTACTATTCATTCTGACTGAAGGGTGAACCAAAGTAGCATATTTTATATTTTCATTAGTCAAATATTTAACTAAATCTTCTTTTACGTAGTTATTTGCTATTGCAATAACAACATATATTTCTTTATCACTTGAATTTAAGTATCCCCTATTACCAATTACCCTATGTCCATTTATAATTTTACCAATCAAGTCTTCCTTGTCATCTATAAACCCCAATAGATTCCACTCTTTATTGACTTTATTGATATCTTCAACTATTAAAGCAGTTTCACGACCTGCTCCTCCAGTACCTATTATTACTAGATCTTTCATTGTAGCCTCCCCATTAGGCTTTAATAATTATTTTAGAGTGTTTTTTACAATGTTGATGACTCTTTGCAAATCCTCATCTTTCATCTTCGTATCTGATGGTAGACATACACCCCTGTTAAACAAGTCTTCACTCACACTTTCCCCTTCACATGAGCTAAAAAACTTGTATCCCCTAAACACAGGTTGTAAATGCATAGGATTCCAAAGTCTTCTTGATTCTATATTCTCCTTACCAAGAGCTTCAATAATATCACTACAACTAACTTTTGAGTCCCCACTCAAAGTTATTACTGATAGCCAGTAGTTTGGTTCTTCATATATTGGCATCATTTCTATTTCTTCTATATTATTGAACCCTTCTTTATAAGTGTCATATATATGTTTTTTTTGTTTTACTCTTTTATCTAATACAGTCATTTGACCCCTACCAATTCCTGCTACTATATTGCTCATTCTGTAGTTGTATCCTATTTCACTGTGTAAATAATATGGTGCATTGTCCCTTGCTTGAGTTGCCCAAAAAAGTGCTTTATCTGTATACCTTTTGTTGTTTGAAATCATCATTCCTCCCCCCGAAGTTGTGATGATTTTGTTACCATTAAATGAAAATATGCCTATATCTGCCAGTGTGCCCGTATACTCCCCTTTGTACTTGGCTCCTAGAGATTCTGCTGCATCTTCTAAAATTGGCGTATTATATTCTTTACAGATTTTTCTTATGGCATCATAGTCTGCACTTTGCCCATATAAATTTACTACTACTACTGCTTTTGGCAATTGTTTATTTTCCATTGCATCCTCAAAAGCTTTTTTTAGAGCTATAGGATCCATGTTCCACGTTTTGTAATCACTGTCTATAAATACTGGAATAGCACCTTCATAAATTATTGGGTTACAACTTGCTGAAAACGTTAATGACTGACAAAATATTATGTCTCCTTTTTCCACGCCTAAACATTTTAAGCCTAGATGAACTGCAGCTGTCCCACTAGTTAAAGCTGTTGCACTTTTGATTCCTGTGTATTTGCATATATCTTCTTCAAATCCATTAACATTTGCTCCCAATGGCGCTATCCAATTTGTTTCAAAAGCTTCTTTTATATATTTTTCTTCTTCACCACTCATATGAGGTGAAGCTAAATATATTTTGTCCCCCATAACGTAGTACCCCCATATTCTTATTGCTTACAAAACTTAGCTACTGTGGCATAATTACTACCATCGCCACCTGTTATAAATAATTCTCCACATCTAATCCAAGAGTGCGCTTTCATATCGTTCTTATCATCCTTATTTACCCCTAAATACAATGTAGAGCTTACTTTTCTTCTTTTTAACATTTTTTGAACTGTCATTGATTGTACTAAACACAAGCTTTCCCAAGGCGTGTAATTACAAGTATTTATCACTGCATTTCCAATTTTTCTTGCTATTTTATAATCTTCTATACTAACTTCTTTTGCTGATTCTTCGTTGTAAGTTCCCAAATTAGTCTTTATTTTTTTAAAAGGAATATTTAAAACTTTAAACCTCATTATTCCACTTAAAATAAAGGCTTCTGTAAATAAAATTTTATCTTCTATACTAAATTGAAATAGTAATTTCCATAGACATTTAAGTAGAACAAATATCTTTTTCATATTTTCTCTCCACATTTATCTTCTTTTTCTTCTTTTAAACATACTCTTTTTTGTATTTTCTTCCTCATAGTATCCATAATAACTATATACTTTATTGCCTTTTACCTTAAATTTATTTAGTACTACACCTACTAAATTTGCATTTATTTTTTCTAGTCTTGATTTACTTTCTTTCACTTGTTGTTTGTCCACTTCTTTTGATGCAGAAATTAATAGAACTCCATCTGTTTGTTGGGCTATAATACATGCATCATTTACTCTTAAGAGTGGTGGTGAATCTATAAATATATAGTCATACTTGTCTTTTAATGAGTTCATAAAATCTTTTGTTCTTTCTAATTCTAAAAACATAGAAGTATTACAATGTATTGTTCCACAAGTTAATATGTCTAAATTATTTTGTTTATTTATACATTCTTCCAAATTTTTTCCATTGTAGATTATGTTTGATAATCCCATACTACGCTTACTTATTTCAAATTGTGTGTTTAGACCTTTTTTCCTAAAATCACAATCAATTACTATTATTTTTTTGTCTTCTAATTCAGAAAAACATCTTGCAATATTAGCTGTTACTGTACTTTTTCCTTCATCCATTTCTGCACTTGTAATTAGTATGTTCTTCAAAGTTTCATCTACTAAAATAAAAGTTCTAATACTTCTATATGCTTCATTTAATTCATAATTTCCATCATCATATTTACCTATCATAAGCTTCTCCCACAGGCTATACTAATCTTCTTGTATACTTGTTTTTTTATTTTTTTTCCCTTTTGTATTTTCCTTTTCATAAGGTATAACACCTATTACTGGTAATCCCCAGTACTTTTCTGCATCATCTGGTGTTATAACTTTATTATTTAAGACTTCTAGTAACAATACTACAAATATTGCCAACGCTATGCCTATTATTGTGAAATTTCTAAAAGTATTTATTTTTTCTGGAGTGTTCACATAAGGTTCAGAAGCATCATATATAACCTCTACACAATCTAACCCTATAACTCTTTTTATTTCATTATTAAAAACTACTGGCATTTCATTTGCAATTTTTCGAGCAGTTTCAGAGTTAGCATTTTCTACTGTTATATCTATAAATTCTGGTATATTTTCTTGAGGTAAAACATTTATACTTTTACTCAATGTTTCATAACTCATTTGTAAGTCTAAATTGTTTATTAGCTCCATAATAGACCTCTTTGATACTGCCAATGATGAATATTTTTCGGCTATACTTTGATTTAAAGTTGAACTTTCTAATGATGAAATTGATGAGTATGGATTATATTCTTCTTCAGATTCAGAGCTTTTATTAGACTTCTTGCTAGAAGACTTACTATCTTTTTTTGTTTCTTTATTTATATTAATTCTTACAGAT